>JAFZEK010000347.1 GCA_017560705.1 Bacteroidales bacterium
AGAGAATATCCTTTACTCGCTAAACGAATGGAAAAAGAACCTTACCTACAGCAATATCCAAAATTGGCTTAGCCAATACGACCTCCCCGACAATGGAGCTGAAAAGAACATTGCTATAATAATGGCCGGCAACATTCCTCTCGTAGGCTTCCACGACTTTCTGTGTGTGCTAATGAGCGGAAACAAAGCTATATGCAAACTTGCTGCTGCCGACAGCGTCCTGCTGCCCACCATAGCCAAGATTCTTATCGACATAGAACCAAGATTCGAAGACAAGATTATCTTTTCAGACAGCAAACTGCCTGCTTTCGACGCTGTTATAGCCACTGGCAGCAACAACACCAGTCGCTACTTCGACTACTACTTTGGCAAATATCCTCATATTATAAGACACAACCGAAACAGCATTGCTGTGCTAGACGGAGCCGAAAGCTCAGAAGAGCTTCAAGCCCTTGCCGATGATATTTTCCTACATTTCGGCCTGGGATGCAGAAGCATCAACAAGCTTTTTGTGCCAGACAACTACGACTTTAGCCCTCTAATAGTAGCTTGCGAAAAATACAGCCACATATTCGATCACCACATCTATCGAAGCAATATCGATTACCACAAAGCACTACTATTATTAAATGGTGTACACTTTACCGATGGAGGCTTCTTTATGCTGAAAGAAGACGCAAGCATGTACTCGCCCGTAAGCGTGGTAAATTATGAACGCTACAGCAATATCCACGAGGTGGAAAACTACATAAATACACACCAAGAAAACCTACAATGCGTTGCAGGCCACTGTATTCAAAACAGCATACCTTTTGGCAAAACACAGCAACCCTCACTCCACGACTACGCCGACGGTGTAGACACCATGCTATGGATAAGCAAATTATAACATCCCTAGATACACAAATAGGTGGACGTGCTTACTAATCCACCTATTTGTAATTCAACTTCTAAAAAAATGCTTTGCAGGTATTTTGCAGAAATTTACTAGAAAGTTTTTCTCTACCATCAAGCTAGAAAAAAAACTCATATCACTACCAAAAATTATTTTGCTCGATGCTAGTCTAATCACGCAAAACTATTTAGACAACTTCTAAAAATTCCACGTTCTAAGAAATATTATCATGAAATAAAAGAACTTTTGCGTGGTTGACTTCGTCAGTATTCGGCAAATCATTTGCAACGCAATTTTTAGAAGTTGCCTTCAGAACAACACTATCCTCTACATATTTAAATTCTTATAACGAAATAAAATTATATTTTATGCGTTATGTAAAGAACAAGCTAGAAAATACATATATATATAAATCTAAGATGACGAATATGGACAATACAGATATCAATGATTTGAAACAAACAACAACAACTACTACAGATTCCACAAATATAGGTGATGTGTCATCTCATTCTGCTATCGACAATCTAAACCCTTCCATGTACCCAATTGATTGTAATAGCGAATTGCAAAAAGAAAACATATCACTATCAGATATTCGTAAAAATGCTAAGTATTTGAACTGGACTTTATTGTGTAGTGAAAAAATCTTGACTGAAGATATTATCAGAGAGTTTTATATGTATATGGATTGGACACAGTTGTGTATGTGTCAAAAGCTGCCTGAAACTCTGATACGTGAGTTTGCCGACAAATTTAATTGGGCTGAGCTGTGTAAGTATCAAAAGCTGTCCGAAGAATTAATGCGTGATTATATTGATAGGCTCAACTGGAAAAATGTGTGTAGGTATCAGAAATTGTCCGAAAATTTTATGCGTGAGTTTGACAGGATGCTTAGCTGGAAAGAAATATCTAGGTATCAGAGGTTGAGCGAAGATTTTATATCCCATTTTTCTACCAAGCTGGATTGGAAATTGGTAACAGAATTCCAAAACTTGTCCGAAAAAATGGTGCGAGATTTTGCAGATGTGGTAGATTGGAATATACTGAAGTTAAGGAAAACATGGTCTGAAGATTTAATGCGAGATTTTGCCGACAAGTTCGATTTTAAGTATTTGCAGAAAAAAAGAACCTTTAGCCAAGATTTTATACTAGATTTTGCATCTAAATTTGATTTGGACTATTTGATAAATAGCGACAAACTGACTGACCCCTTTAGTTTTGCTCAAAAAATAGAAGACAAGATAAATTGGAGGTTAATGTCGAGAAAATATAACTTACCCGAAATATTGCTCCGCAAGTATCAAGATAAAGTGGATTGGGAGCGTGTGGGAAGATACAAGCTATTGTCCGAAAACTTTATGAGAGACTATGCTCACAAGATGGATTTTGACTATCTGCAGAAAAACAGAACTTTTTCGGAAGAGTTTATGTTGGAATTTCAGGATAGGTTTGATGTAAATTATATAATACGTTCCAGGCCTGTGTCGCTAGATTTTATTAGCAAGCTAAAGAATAAAAAAGATATAGTGGACTGGGAATATGTGTGTACAAATATAGCTTTTAGCGATGATTTCATACGTGAAAATCAGGATTATCTGCTGTGGAATATAGTGGAGAAAAGACAAAGTCTTTCGCTGGAAATAATGTCAGAGTTTCAGGACATAGTGGATATCGACGCTATATTAAGAAAAGATCCTGCTCCGGCTCCGTGGTGGTTTATTGAAGAGGTGAAAGATGAGGTGGATTGGGATTGGATAACCAGAAATTATCCTATTACCAAAGAGGTAATGTTTGAATTTGAGGATTACCTGGATTGGGAATACCTTTCTTTAAACTACCCTTTTACCGAAGATATTATAACAGAGTTTAAGAATGTAATAGATTGGAAGGGCTTGCAAAAAAATAAGCACTTAACAGAGGAACTTATGTTGAAATATCTAGATTGGTTTGATATAGATTTTTTAGTACGCTATAGGTCTGTGTCGCTAGATTTTATTGGAGTTTTGAAGGATGTGGTGAACTGGAATTATGTGTGTAAAAATGTTCCATTGACCGATGATTTTATACGTGAGTATAAAAATTATATGGTGTGGGATATTGTGCTAGAAAAACAAAATCTTTCAGAGGATATAGTAATAGAATTTAGAAAACAGCTGAACGTCAACTCTTTTTTGAGAAAAATAAAAGAACCTGCTTCGTGGGATTTCATAGACAAAATAAAAAATGTGGCAGATTGGAAATTTATAACCCAAAATTATCCTATTACTGAAGAGGTTTTGCATCGGTTTAAAGATTACCTTGATTGGGATTTTATAACTCCCAACTTCCCATTCACCGAAGATCTTTTGCGTAACTTTAGGGATTATTTGGATTGGAAAATCATTACAAAAAAATATTTATTGAATACTAGTCTTCTACGTGAGTTTAAGGACGTGGTGGACTGGATTTATGTGTCGCAAAATTATACTCTATCTATAGAACAAATTAGGGAGTTTAAAGATGTTTTGAAGTGGAAAAGCCTGGCAAAAAGATATACTTTTACCGATGACATGGTGGTAGAATTTCAGGACTATCTGAGTGTAGATTACTATGTTTTGACTGGTTCGTTTTCGGAAGATTTTGTGAGGAGACTGAAGGATAATGTAAACTGGATTGTGGTGTCGAAGCAGCCAAATCTGACTGAGGATTTTCTAATAGAGTTCCAAGACCGTGTAAATTGGAAGCCTATATTGCACTCCAGACAGTTTTCTGAAGATTTTTTGAGAAAGGTGAAAGACAATGTGAACTGGCAAGTGGTGTCGTTAACTCAGCAGCTTACAGTGGATTTTATTAGAGAGTTTTACGACCGTGTAGATTGGAGGCTCGTATGCCACTATCAGCAGCTTACCGAGGATATTATGAGAGAGTTCCCGGATTGGCTCAACTGGTACAACGTATCACGTTATCAGAAGCTGTCCGAGAATTTTATGCGTGACTTCGCCGACAAGTTAGATTGGTTTTGTGTGTCTATCAACCAAAAACTTAGCACAGATTTTATGCGTGAGTTTGCTGAGGAATTAACTTGGTGGACTATGGCGGAGCATCAAGTTTTATCCGAAGAGTTGTTGCTGGAATATCAAGACAAAGTGAACTGGAATTTGGTGGCTATACATCAAACCCTTTCAGAGGATTTTATGCGTGAGTTTGCTGATGTGCTGAATTGGAATTTGCTGACCAAACACCAAGTGCTGAGCGAAGATTTTATCATAGAGTTTCAAGAAAAAGTATGTTGGCACACCGTGGCTCGCTATCAAAAACTGAGCAAGGACTTTATGCGTAAATGTAAAAGAAAGCTGAATTGGAACATTGTATCAGTGTTTCAAACTTTGACCGAAGACCTCATCGAAGATTTAAGATTTTTCGTAAATTGGAAATTTGTGTCGCAATATCAAGTGCTGAGCGAGAGTTTTATAATAAAATACCACTACCTAGTGGATTGGGACATTGTGCAGCACCATCAGAAGCTGAGCGAAGATTTTATTAGTCTACACTGCGATAAACTAAATTGGGACATCCTGAGTCGCTACCAAGTGCTGAGCGAAGATTTTATACGCAAAAACCAAGATTCCGTAAACTGGGATTACATATCTCAGTTCCAACTTCTTACTACTGATTTCATACGCGAGTTTGAAAGTAGAATAAACTGGGAAATGATGTCGAAAAGCCTGCATCTGACCGAAACATTGATAACTGAGTTTATAGATAAAATAAACCTGAATCAGCTAAAACTTGATGTAAAAAATGCATTAAGCAAAGAATTTAAAGAAAAATATTATCCAAACGCACAATAAAAATACATTTGCTACGTTTTTGTAACAATATTTCATGATATACTGTTGAGAAACAGTTAACTCCTTAAAGATTGATAAATTTTATTTTTAAGCTCACCTCCCTAGGTGAGCTTTTTTGTTACTGAGAGAGAGAAAAAACAACAATAATACAAGGTAAAGAAAGTAGAGAAACACTCTTTTCTCTCTATACTCTCTATACCTTCTCTACTTTCTGTAGCTTTCTTTACCCAAAACATTACATTACTACATTACTACATTACATTTTTTAGGACAACGGATTTTGGCTTCGCCGTCTAAGGACAAAAGAAAGTAAGACGAAAGCAGGGCGATAGGCGGCTCATGCGGCTCATGCAACATTGCTGTTGCCTAAAGATTTCACAGCCTTGCAAGAAAAAAGAAAATATTTTCAGTCATAATGGTGAAAATCAAAAATTTTTGCGTACATTTGCAAGTTTAATATACATCGAGAAAAATATATAAAACACTATAAATTATGAATGTAAAGAGATTTATATTATCATTAGCAGTTGCATTATTTGCGTTCTCAACAACGCTAGTAGCACAACAATTAAATCCAGCAAAGTGGAAATACGAAGTAAAATCCACATCGGATAGCGAAGCAGAGTTGATTTTCACAGTAGCATTGGAAAACAATTGGCACATCTATTCTCAGCACACAGATGCGATGGGTCCTATTGGTTTAAGCTTTGACTTTAAAAAGTCGGACAAATACACCCTTGTAGGTGGAGTAAGCGAGCCTAAACCACACGAAGAATTTGATGAAATGTTCAAATGTACAGTAAGATCATTCTCTGGCACAGTAGTATTTCGTCAAAAAATAAAAATAAATACCACCGACGATTTCAAAGTGGAAGGTATTATGTCTTACCAACTATGCAACGATGGTAGCTGTATAGCACCAGAGGACATAGATTTCTCTTTCAACGTAAAAGGAGCTAAGGCCGCCCCAGAAGCTGTAGCCACAGAAACCGCTGATGCAGAAAGCGAAAAGGCTAACACTGAAGAAGAGGTAGAAGAAACAGCAGTAGCTGTAGAAGAAAATGCAGTAGAAAAAGTAGTAATAGAAGCTGAAAATAATCAAAGCAGCAACGAAGATAAAAGTGGAAAATCCATACTATTTATATTCCTTACAGCCTTCGGTATGGGTATTATAACATTGCTTACACCATGTGTGTTCCCAATGATACCTATGACATTGAATTTCTTCATGAAAGGTGGCGAAAATAAGAAAAAAGGAATGAGACAAGCTTGGATATTCGGTTTCTCCATCATATTTATATATGGAGTGCTTGGTGTAGTTCTTTCATTGATATTTGGACCACAAGTTATGTACTTAATAGGTACACACTGGATTCCTAACTTATTCTTCTTCATCATTTTCTTGGTATTTGCATTGTCGTTCTTCGGCTTATTCGAAATAACATTGCCAAGTGCATTAGTAAACAAGAGCGACGAAGAAGCTGACAAAGGAGGATTCTTTGCTCCATTCTTCATCGCATTGACCACAGTATTAGTATCTTTCAGCTGCACAGGTCCTATCTTGGGAGGTGCTTTGATTGAGCTAAGTGCCGGCGAATCCAACAGACTTATACCACTTATTTCTATGTTAGGTTTTGCAGTAGGTTTTGCATTGCCATTCACTTTGTTGGCTATGTTCCCAAGCGTACTAAACAATTTGAAATCGGGCAGCTGGTTGAACACTGTAAAAGTTATTTTCGCATTCTTAGAATTAGCTCTAGGTTTGAAATTCTTGAGCATCGCCGACCTAAGTGCAGGTTGGGGCATACTTGACAGAGAAACCTACCTAGCTTTGTGGATAGTAATCTTTGGACTAATGGGACTATACCTAATAGGCAAAATACGTTTCAAAGGCGACGACGAATTGGAAACACTAGGCGTAGGACGCTTGTTCTTGGCTATAATCACTTTCTCATTCGTAGTATATATGATACCAGGTTTGTGGGGTGCTCCTTTGAAAGCTATATCGGGCTACATTCCTCCAATGACAACACAAGATTTTGACATCGAAAAGAGCATATACGAAAGCACTAAAAACATAAGTGTAGCTAGCTCATCAGAATCGGCAAGTAGCCTACCTGCTAACAGAAAATATAGCGACCAGCTACACATGCCTACCGGTTTTGAAGGTTTCTTTGACCTAAACGAAGCTAAAGAATATGCTAAAAAGGTGAACAAACCTATATTCATCGACTTCACAGGAAAAACTTGTGCTAACTGTAGAGAAATGGAATATTACGTGTGGACAGACAGCGAAGTGAAGAGATTACTTAACGACGAATACGTTATGGTAGCTCTATACGCCGACGTAAACTATATAGAAATACCTGAAGAAGAATGGATAATCGACGACAAAGGTAGAATTATAAAAACTCTAGGTAAACGCAATTTGGAATTCCAAAAAACGAAATTCAACATGAACGCACAACCATATTATGTGATTATAGATAGCGACGAAAACGTTCTAACTAAAGAAAATCATAAATATGACCGTGACGTGAAGAAATTCGTAGACTTCTTAAATGAAGGTTTGGAAAATCACAAGAAATAAATGAAAACATGCTTATAAAAGCATGAAGTTATAAAACGATAAAAGTTCTCTTCCTAGCAGGGAGAGAACTTTTATTATTATAGGCAACTTCTAAAAATTCCACGTTTCGGATAAAAATGCGTTTTTTCTTGGAATCTTTCTATTTCTTTTTGGGTCGCATAGCCCGATATGCTCAATCAAAAGAAAGTAGAAATTTTCTCAAGAAAATTCCGTAAATCACTTGCAAAGCAATTTTTAGAAATTGCATATAGTAAGGTACGTATTCTTAGAAAAAAATCAGAGTTTATTTATCGCCTTTCTTCATCATTTCGCGTTGTAGCCTTAAACTTTCGTCGTGTATAAGCTCTAATATATTCTTAAAGAAATCGGGGCTTAGCAGTGAAAAATTATGTCTAGTTTTGGCATTGGCAATCCTAGTTTCCAACACCTCTTTCCATCTCTCGGGCTGATAAGCCGGAAGATTATTCTTCATTTTCAGCTCCCCTATTTGTTGCACTATATCTAGGCGTTGAGATATTATAGATATAAGCTCATTATCCATCTCATCTATTTTTTCCCTCAGCATTTTCAGTTCACCATCAACAGCGGAAGCACTACCGGCAGAGTGAGGTATAATGTCGCTAAGCAGTGTAGCAAAATCAGCAAAAGACAACTGCTGTTCGGAATCGGTAAGAGCAGATTGCGGAGAAGGATGCACTTCCACCATAAGACCGTCGAATCCTAAATCCAACGCTATTTGGGATATATTTTTCACCAAAGAGCAATGCCCACCTATATGACTAGGGTCGCAAAGCAGAACTATATCGGGCATCGACTGCTTTATTTGCATAGGAATATCCCACAACGGACTATTTCTATAACCATAGTAGTTATGCGTACAAAAACCTCTATGGATGGCTGCCAAACCTTTTATCCCTACCCCCATCAATCTTTCTATGGCACCTATCCAAAGTTTAGCATCAGGAGTAAGAGGGTTCTTCACCATCACATTCATATCCGTACCTTTAAGGCACTCGCAAAGCTCCTTCATGGAGAATGGATTACCGGTGGTTCTAGCACCTATCCACACAGTGTCTATACCATATTCCAAACACTGCTCCACATGCTCGGGCTTAGCTACTTCCGTTGCAAAACGAGCCTGAGGATAACGCTGTTTCAGCTCCGCAATCCATTGTAGAGCCTCAATGCCCATACCTTCGAATCCACCGGGGCGAGTGCGAGGTTTCCACACTCCACAGCGTATAAGACTCACCTTATCCGTCTTGGACAAGAAATCCACCGTAGCCGTCAATTGCTCCTTGCTTTCAGCACTGCAAGGTCCTGCTATAATATATGGTTTTTCCGTTGTGAACATATTCATATTAGCCCACTATTATTTGACTCATCGTTTCTTTACCCAAATATTTATTAGCCACTTCGCATATCCGCTGTGGTGTTATATTCTCCAGAGTATCCAGATAAACGCTATTGAAGTTTGTAGGAAAACCTGATATAGACATCAGTTTGCAGCGTTCTGCCACTTCAAAAACTCCATCAATATTTCTTATAAAATCGCCGACTAGGTAGTTCTTCACCACTGCCAATTCTTCTTGACTGATAGGTTTAGTACACAAATCGTCCAATTCTTTGTATATCTCTTCGGCAGCGTTATCTTTCACTTCCTTGCCCACATCGGTAGTTATAAAAAAGATTGAACAATCCTTGCGGTATTCTAGCATCGAGTGTATGGAGTAGCAGTAGCCCTTATCTTCTCTCACATTCTTAATCAATTTACTACCAAAGTAACCTCCTAACACAGTGTTGGCAATGGTAAGCTCCGACAGTGTGACAACATCGTTTTGCAGACTGTCATCTGTTTCGAACTTACCAATTCTTACAGTGCTTTGCACCGAATCGGGTCTTTCAATATATCTTTTTTGAGGCACATATATAGCTTTTTCGGGAAAAGATACCACCTCCGACGAAGCACCAAGACTACAACTACCAAAAACGGCATTCATCGTTTTCAAAACATCGTCGGTTATGTTTCCTGAAAGGAATATCTCACATTTTTCCAAGGCGTATGTGTTCCTGTAGATAGCTTTCAAATCCTCGATAGTAAGAGCAGCAAAATCCGCTTCTTCTATAAAACGACCACATGGATGTTGCTCTCCAAATATAGCCTTATAGAACTCCCTGCGTGCCACATAGGCATTCTTCATCATCTGATTCAGAAAGTTCTGCTTTGTTTTATTTAGAATTACATTATATTCATTTTCGGGAAATTGTGCATCGGTAAGCATATCATAAAGAAGTGGCAGAATATAATCCACATGCTTCTTCAACATCATCACCGACACATTGGCTGATGTTACATCCACAGTCTTGTCGATATAAACACCTCTCGAATCCAAAATCTCAGCAATCTCTTGCGACGTATGTTTGGATGTACCCTCTGTTATCATCTTATTAGCCATCAGAGCCTTCAAAGGTTGCCAATCGCTGTTGTTATTGTTTGGATAAAGAAAATCTACCCTCACAATGTCTATATTGCTAGAGTGGAAATACACCACTTCCTTGCCATTATCTAGTGTATAAATCTTTTTATAGTTCACTTCGTCTTGAGTACGCTTGCGACAATCCTCTATAAGTGCAGATGTTTGTACGTTATCGCAAGGGTTGCATGCTCTATTTATCATTGATTTTCAAATATTGAAAGTTCGTCTTTAAATCTATTGTTTTTTTAAAAAGTCATTGTAAGTTTTAGGTTCAGCTGTCGCATAGTTAGGAAGTTAGGCACAGCATAATAGCGGTTGTCGTAGTCGGCTACCCAAATGTATGACACCACATTCTTATAGTTGAATAAATTAAAAACTTCCAAGTTTAGCCACACCTCGTTGAAGTATTTGAATACACTCCAGTTTTGCCATTTTTCTATCTTATTAAGCTCTATACCGGCAGTTATATCGGCTCTGAAATACGATGGATAACGGTGTTCGATGGAAAAATCCGTCTGCAAAGGTTTGGTGAACGGAAGCCCTGTGCCATAAATGAAATTCAGACTCACCTTCATCCAAGGCAAAGTAGGCATATAGTCTTGGAAGAAAATTTTCACCATCATCCGTTGGTCGGTGGGGCGAGAAAGATAGCCATAATCATCGCCCTCAATGTCTTCCTGTGTCTTCATCAGCGACACACTAGCCCACGATTCCACTCCGTCCAAAAACTCACCGTTCAGCCTCAAGCTCACACCTGTAGCATAACCATTGGCATTATTATGAGCCAAATAACGTATACGCATATTATCTATTTCGTAGGGTATGAGGTTGGTAATATATTTATAGTATACATCCGCTGTAAGCTTGAACGGCTTGTTCCACGCCTTAAACACATAGTCGAAAGTGCCCATCACCTGATAGGATTTTTGAGACTTAATATCAGTGTTCAAACTTCCATCCTTATACCTATATTCCTTATAGAAAGGAGATTGTGAGTATATGCCCGTTGCTATCCTGAAAAGCATATCCTTGTCCCACTTGGGTTTATAGTTCATACTAAAACGAGGATTGGCAACAAACTCATCGTTGAAGCTGGAGTATAACCCCCTCATGCCCAAAAGAACACTTATCATCCCCTTGTCCATATAGAAATCAAAATTACGCTGCACATATCCTGACAGCCTATGCGAAGATATGGCATTGTGACTATTTATATAATTCTGTAGCAGTGGTGCTACAACGGTGTTGCTACTATCTCCGGGCAGCATACCGGCATCGGTAGTTGGCACTGTGTAGCCGGCGGAATCCACCATCTTCCACTCCTTCATGCGGTCGGAGATGGTTTCGTATTGGTATTTCACGCCCCAATTCCAGTTGCCTAGGTCGGCAAAAATAGTACCCTTTAGTTCCGTATTTATCACGTTGGCATATAGATAGTTTCTAGCATGTTCCAAATATGTACCTATACCCCTATCTAGCCTGTTCACATCGCCTACCTGTGCTCCCACATTCAGCTCATAAAGCCAGTACTGCCCTTGGATGTCATAAATCTCTCTCTCGTCGGTAGAATAGGCGGAGGTTATCCACTTTATCTGCATATTATCATTGGGAAGATATTCCAAAGTGACAGCACCCAAAGCCGTCTTATAAGCATCTTTTTCCTGCCCATCGAAATAGACACGTAGCTGCATGGATTCAAAGAAGTTACCAAAATTGGTAGTTTGGCTGCGGGGCACCAACTCATAAATATTATTAGAATAAATACCTAGCACCGAAATATTTAGCTTGTCGCTCAATTTATAGTTCAAAATAGCTTGAACATCGGTGTAGGACGTCGTGTAGTCGCCATCGGTGTCCAAAGACTTCATAAGGTAACGGTTGCTATGCTTTCTGAAGCCTATACTATATGTAAATCTGTCGTTTACCAATCCCTCCACATGAGCCGAAAAACCAAGCATACTAGCCGACACCTTGCCACCAAACTTTGTGGGCTTGCGATACATAATATCCAGCACCGACGACATTTTGTCGCCATATTTTGCTTCGAAACCGCCTGGCGAAAACATCACCTTTTCCACCATGTCGGGGTTGATAATCGAAAGACCTTCCTGCTGACCACTGCGAACAAGAAACGGACGATATATCTCTATATCATTAATATACACTAAATTTTCATCAAAACTACCACCTCGCACACTGTATTGATTGCTCAGCTCGTTGGAGCTGCTCACGTCGGGCAAAGTCTTTATCAAACTTTCCACTCCACCTTGCGGACCTGCTATATTGTTTATTTTCTCTACATTAATCTGCGTAAAAGTTGTTTTTCGCAATTTTTCATCCTTTATCGTAACACCCTCTAGCACATTGGCTTTAGACTTCAACCTGCAGTTCACCGTCTTTTTCTCACCTTTAGCCAAACGTAGGTTAAACTCCTGTGCCTCGAAAGCAACACACGAAAACACCAAGGTAATATCCTCACCCGATGGGACTTTCAAAGTATACAATCCCTTGGAATTGGTAGTAGTGCCTGCTATCATGGACGAATCCTTCTTTATCACCACACTCACATATTCCAAATTCTCACCTTGCTCCGAAAGCACTCTACCCTCTACCACAGCGGTTTGAGAACAGACAACATTTACACTGCCAACCATTAGCAGCACCAATAGTAGTATCTTGAACTTCATGTTTATTCGTTTACCATTCATAGTTTTGCATAACGCAAAAATGTACATTTTTATTGTTTATTTTCCACTCCATAGCCAAATAAAGCAAAATCGCCCAAGCAAGGGTCGGAAGGAAAAATTCTTTTCAGCTCTTCCGTTATCGTCTTTGCATTGGCTAGCGAATACACCTTGCTACTTGTTATGCCCAAAAGATAAGCCATTCGGCATACGTGGGTGTCCAACGGTATAATCAATTCAGCGGGCGAAAAGTTTTTCCACAACCCAAAATCTACTATACCATCGTTGCGTATCATCCATCGCAAAAACATATTCATCTTCTTTTGCGGACTTTTGTTGGACATCCCAAAGAGCGAACACAAGCGGTCGAAAGGTGTGGGTCCTTGCTGTCCTAGCAAGCTCATTTCCAAAGTAGAATAAGCCGAATAGACCTCATAGAGCCTCGAAAAAACATCGTTCATCTTAGCATAACTTATCATCCTATAAAACGAAGCTTCATTATCTGCCAAAAAATCCGTAGCCCACCGTCTGCTCATCACATAGCGGTGCGGACTTTTACCCATCAGTTCATCCAAGATGTTGCAGGCTTTTACAATCTGTTTTCTATTGCCAAAGCTCAGATAAGCAGTAAGAAAACCGCTTATTTCCACATCCTGCTGACTGGAGTTCTTGTACCTATGCGGAAACTGAACAGGGTCTTCGGCTATGAACTCCAACGTGTTATACCTCGCAGCCCATTGCCTAAGCTGTTCTTCTGTTTCTTTTGTCA
>JAFZEK010000348.1 GCA_017560705.1 Bacteroidales bacterium
AATGAATATTACAACGAATATGGTTTTATGGAAACCATGGAGGGCGTTTATACCAAACAGCTAATAACTATTGATGGTTGCGATAGTATAGTGGTGTTGGATTTGACGTTGGAAGGATTTGATGATTTATTCATTCCCAATGTGTTTACTCCGCGTTCGGATATTAATAATCTGTTCACCATAAAGCATGGAAGTTTACTAACTATAAAGAACGTTCTCATTTACAATCGTTGGGGAGAACTAGTATTCGAATCGGAAAACAATGCTACTGCATGGGACGGGAAATATAAGGGTTCTTATTGTGAACAAGAGGTTTATACTTATTTGGTGCGTTATTGTAATGTAAATACTCCAAACGAAATAAAGTCAAAGATAGGAACGGTTTTGTTATTATATTAGTTTTTCTTTGATTTTTGTAATATAAAGAATTTTAGACTGTTATCAGATAAGTGCGGATACCTTAGGATGTGTGTAATTTTTCCTCGTGATGTAGATAATATTTCCTCCCGATGAATTTTTATCTACATCGTGATGAAAATTTACTCTTGTCGGGAGGTGTTTTAATAAGACCCGGGTTTCGTTGTCACGATGGTATACTGTGGTTGGATTTATACCCGGGTGTGGTGGATAAGAGCGGTAGGAAGCCGTGGTGTGTCTAATGCTAGGGCATTGCTCTTTACTAGCCTAGTCGCAACGTTCTTGAGAGGATTTGACTTGCCATAGAGGGATATGCGACATCAAAAGTTAAAGATGGAAACGCAAAACACTTGTAAAGCAATTTTTAGAAGTTGCTTATAATAATTTGGTTTGATCGTGGAATTTAGAAGTCACCTTTACAAATTTCTTGGTGTTGATAATCAAAGATGTTGTAATATTTTTTCGGAAATTCAGTTGCTTTAGCGTAGTATTACAGAACCCGGTGTTACGCTTTTAATATTTTAGTTAGTAATAGTTTACGGTGTTTTGAGTGTGTTTGTGCTACAGACCACCACCTCCTTTTTTTATATAGATATGTATATTAGTATCTATTTATCTTTATATCATAGTATAAATATAGGGATTAGAATTTTCTTTTTTAATATAATCCATATATATGGATTATATTAAAATCTATATCCTTTATGTGTATTTTATTGGGGGGAGGTGTGTAGTAAAGAATATGCAAAATCTTCGTAAGATGTTGTGTATTATGGTTTTTATATGCGTAGTAGTCGTAATAGTAGTATTACGTATGCTTATTTACTATTTTTACTTATCTCTTAATAATCAATTTTTTATGTATCGGTAAGAAACACAAACGTTGCGATTAAGCGAATAAAGAGCAATGTCATAGCATTAGCTCTTTCGAGCGATAGCAACATCGACGAAGTCAACTACGCAAAAGTTTAAAGATGAATCCTTCTAAATTCCTAGAACGTGGAATCTTTAGAAGTTGCCTAAACAAATTCGCTTGCGAAAGCAAAAGGTAAAAGTTTGTTTACACCATCGAATATCAGTACGGTGCCATTGTTTGAGTAGGCAACGATTTTTATTTTCTGTTTAAATTTTTGCTCGTATTCAGATAACACTTGCAGACATGCACCGCATGGCATTGCTTCACAAAATCTTTTGTGTCGATTTTTAGCTACTATGGCTATAGATTTTATAGGCACATTGGGACGTAATGAACTAGCACTAAAAATAGCAACTCTTTCGGCACATAAACCAGAGGGGTATGCAATGTTCTCTTGATTAGTGCCTGTAGTTATGTTACCGTCGGCTTGTAGAACGGCACAGCCTACATTGAATTTGGAGTAAGGAGAATAGGCGTTGTTTGTAGCTTCCATTGCTTTGTGGAGCAGGTTCTTATCCTCTTCTTCGAGTAAATCGATACTAGCTATTAGCTTGTATTCTATAGTTATTTTCTTTATCATGACGATTAAATTTGTTTTGTTCGACAAAAAGATGTACCTTTGCAATAGTGCTAGGATAACGCAGATTTCTTTGTAAACGTATGTTTTTCTGTAATTAAATAAATTATTTTGTGCATAACTATGGTGAAAATAGGAGACGTGGAGATAGGTGATTTTCCGTTGGTGTTGAGTCCGATGGATGATGTTACAGATATGCCATTTAGGCGTATCTGTAAGCCTTTTGGGGTAGATTATTTAATAACGGAGTTCATAGCTGCCGATGGGATAATACGTGAGGCCGAAAAGAGTTTCAAGAAAATGAAGTTTACGGAAGAAGAGCAGCCTATTGCGGTTCAAATATTTGGCCACGATGAAGATTCGTTGTTGAAATCCTTGGAGTTTGTAGAATCGGTGAATCCCGATATTATAGATATAAATTGGGGTTGCCCGGTAAAGAAAGTAGCAGGTAGGGGAGCCGGCAGTGGAATATTGAAGGATGTTCCTAAGATGATAAAAATAACGGAGCGAATAGTAAAGTCTACAAAATTGCCTGTTACTGTGAAAACGAGGATTGGCTACGACGAAACAAATAAGCCTATAGTGGAAGTGGCAGAAATGTTGCAAGATATAGGGGTGAAAGCCTTGAGTATACACGGACGTACAAAGACTCAAATGTATAAAGGTGTGGCGGACTGGACTTTGATAGGTAAGGTGAAAGAAAATCAGCGTATGCACATACCTGTGTTTGGTAATGGCGATATAGTGAGTGCCGACATGGCTGTGGAGTATAAAGAGCGTTATCATGTGGATGGAATATTGATAGGTAGAGGCTCTATAGGCAATCCGTGGATATTTGAACAAATAAAGCGGAAGCTGGCAGAACAAGACGAAAGAGTGATAACCATAGGCGAAAGGGTAGATGTATGTAAAAAACATTTGCTTAGCGCTATAGATTGGAAAGGCGAAAGGCAGGCTATAATGGAAATGAGAAAACATTATGGAGGATACTTTAAAGGTATAGTAGATTTTAAACAGTTCCGCATTCCGTTGGTTTCCTACTCTACTTTGGAAGAACTGTTGCCCATCTTCGATGCTATAGTAAACTATTATGGAGATAGCCCCGATGGATATAGCAAATGCTAAAGGCAACTTCATTCCCCGAACGTGGAATTTTTAGAAGTTGCCAAAATATGATAAGTTGCAATATTGATATTTTACAAGCAAATGATAATACGTTAGCCATCGACAGTGATTGATTATATTAGATTGATAAATAAGTAGAAAGATAAGCTAGACAGAAGGATTAAAGACGATTTAAATATAAGAAAAAAGAATAAAGAACTTTATTATTTGCACACAAATGAAGAAATCATTTTATTATTTGCAATTAAATTCATATATTTGCAATTTATTACTGAGAGCTGTAAAGAAAAATAATTACTATAAGTAATTAGAAAACAGTGTACATAAAGAAAAGTAAGAGAAATAGAAAATGGAATAAAAAATAATGTAAAAAATATACCCATGGATAAATTTATTACAGCAAAGGATGCCGTTGAAAAGATTCAGGACGGAATGACAATAATGGTTGGAGGCTTTTTGGCAGTGGGAACACCTATATCTCTAATCGATGCATTGGTAGAAAAAGGAGTAAAGGATTTGACACTAATATGTAACGATACTGCTTATCCAAACATAGGTGTGGGAAAATTAATTAGCAATAGAATGGTAAAGAAATTAATTGTGTCCCACATAGGAACAAATGAAGATACAATAAACCAAATGAATGCCGGTGAGCTAGATGTAGAGTTTAGTCCACAAGGTACCTTAGCCGAAAGAGTAAGAGCAGGTGGAGCAGGATTAGGTGGTGTTTTGACACCAACAGGATTGGGAACCGTAGTAGGCGAAGGAAAAGACATAGTAGTAGTAGATGGTAAAGAATATTTGTTGGAAAAACCATTGAAAGCTGATGTAGCTTTGATAGGAGCAAATATATGTGACGAGGTTGGAAACTTGGTATACAAAGGAACATCTCAAAATTTCAACCCACTAATGGCTACAGCTGCTAATGTCGTAATAGTAGAACCTCAAGAAATAGTAAAAACAGGAGCTATAGAACATGAAAATGTGAAAACTCCAGGAATATTCGTAGATTATATAATAAAAAAATAAAGAAGTAATATGGCTATAACATCAATGATAAGATTAAGAATGAGTGCTAAAGACGCTCATTACGGTGGAAATTTGGTAGACGGAGCACACATGGTACATTTGTTTGGCGATGTGGCAACAGAATTATTGATAAAACGCGATGGCGATGAAGGTTTGTTTGCAGGATATGAAAGCATAACATTCCTAGCACCTGTTTATGCCGGTGATTATATTGAAGCCGTAGGCGAAATAGTAAGCGAAGGCAATAGCAGTCGTAAAATGGTGTTTGAAGCAAGAAAAGTAGCTGTTTCTCGCCCAGATATTAGCGATAGTGCAGCCGATTTCCTTGAAGAACCTATTGTAGTGTGTAAAGCAGTAGGCACTTGTGTAACACCTAAGAAGTGCCAACGCAAGAATTAAGAAGGGGTAATAAAGTTACTAAGAAAATTTGTTTCATTTAGACGTTGCCCCTTCATTGGGGCAATTTTTCTTAGTTCATTCTGTAATGGTCAAAGATTGAACAAAAACACTTGTTAGATTTGTTATATATTTGGGATGTGAAAAAATGATTAGTGAGATAGAGTTTTCGCTTTCATATTTTGAGAAAAAATAGACCATTTTTCCCGTAGAAAGTGTAAAGAAAAGGTGAGTAAATGTCCCAAATCTCTCTTCTTTTTGATATAGGTAAAAAAAGAAGAAAGATAATAAATATATGAACAGATTAATCAACTAAAAACAAGACAATTATATAAATAGATTGGAATTAAAAGTCGATTGTGTCGAAAAAAAAAGGAAAAATATTTAGGTCGAATGAATAAATCTTATTATCTTTGCACACTGTATTCATACTGATTTTTAGAACAAATCAGGCAAATATTGACTATGTATATAATTGATAATAAACTAAATGTAAAAATAAAGACGATTGCACCATGAAAATCAAAATCTGGAGAAATATATCATTTATTGTATTGATATTGGGATTTTCATGCGTTGGACATGCCCAACAAGAAGCTCAGTTTTCGCAATACATGTTTAACAAGCTTTCTTATAATCCCGGATATGCAGGAACGTCAGGTTCTATTTGTCTTACCGGTTTATATAGGGACCAATGGATGGGATTGACCTTTGATGCACCAACAAATGCAGGTGCAAATACTGCTGGAGTAGCTCCTCAAAATTTGCTATTCTCATTCGATATGCCTGTAAAGTTTTTACACGGTGGTTTGGGTGCTACGATATATACCGACAAGGCGGGATATACTAGTGCTACCAATATAAATGTGAACTATGCATATCATTTGGTTTGGGGTACTGGAATTTTGTCTATAGGATTTGAAGGTGGTTTATTTAACAGAGCTTTGAATTCTGAAGACCTTAGAGGGTATGATGATTTGTCTGGAGACCCTACTAATCCTACTGGTAGTTCTAGTTCAGATCCTTTAATAAATCAGTTGGCTAAAGACCAAAATGATATGATGACCGACTTTTCGTTTGGTTTATTTTATCAGACTGCAGGACAATTCTATGCGGGTTTGTCAATGAAGAATATTTTGGCTGCTAAGAGCGATCAATTGAATTATCAAAATTCTAGATGTATCTACTTGATGGCTGGTTATGATTATTCGATACCAACAAATCCTGATATTAGATTACTTCCTTCGACTCTTATAAAGACAGCCGACTTTTCACTATTCCAAGTGGATATGTCTTGTTTGGTAGAATATAACAGAACTGTGTGGGGAGGATTGTCTTATAGACTTCAAGATGCTGTAGCTGTATTAGCAGGCGTTAATATGGAGCACATGAGAATAGGTATGTCTTATGATTTTACGACTTCGGTGTTGGGTGGAATAGGAAAACCTGGACGTAGTAAAGGTTCTATGGAAATATACTTGCGTTATTGTTTCAAGATACATATACCACCTAAGATGCCTACTATTTATGAAAATACGCGTTACCAATGGTAAAAATGAAACAAAATAAGAAAAACGTCGTAGAATAAAGAAGATTTATATAGAAAAGTAATATATTTATGAATATAAAAACACTTACTGATATGAAGAAAATAGTTTTAATGCTCAGTGGAGTAATGTTGCTATGGAGCTGTGCTACAAGTGACAGAGGCGAGTTGACAGGAGTTCAAAATCGTCCGTATTTCGAAGACATTGACCTTACAGGTATGATCTTTGTTGAACAAGGCAACTTTATAATGGGTGGCGGTACTCAAGACAATGTTTATGGTGTAACATCACCATTAAGAACAGTACAGGTTGCATCTTTCTTTATGGATGAAACTGAAATTACAAATAATGAATACCGACAATTTGTGAATTGGGTGAGAGATTCTATTGCTCGCAGAATGTTGGGAGAAGCTGGTATCGAAGGATTCTTGATTGAAGAAGATGAATTTGGTGAACCTATTGAACCTGCTATTATCAATTGGGAAACTAAGATTGATTGGGAAAATCCTGAAGTGAAAGAAGCTTTGGAACCTTTGTATGTATCGGCTAAAGATAGATATTACAATTTCAGAACAATTGATCCTGCTAAATTGAATTTTGAATATTATTGGATAGACTATAAAGAAGCTGCTAAGAAAAGCGATTTTTCTGCTGCTCAAAAAACAGAGTACAAAGGTACTATGTTCTCTAATAGACCTAGAGGTATCAATGATAGATCTCAATTTATTCACAAAGAAGTAATAAACGTATATCCTGATACTTTGTGTTGGGTTCATGACTATGTATACAGTAATAATGAAGACTATGCTCGTCGTTATTTCTCTTCTCCTGCTTATGATCATTATCCAGTAGTTGGTGTTACTTGGAAACAAGCTACAGCATTCTGTGTATGGAGATCTAACTACTTGAATAACTATTTGAGAAGCATAGATTATTCTGAAATGAGCGATTTCCGTTTGCCTACAGAAGCTGAATGGGAATATGCAGCACGTGGTGGTATGTCAGATATGCCTTATCCATGGGGTGGTCCTTATATCAGAAATATAAACGGATGTTTCTTGGCAAACTATGAACCATTAAGAGGTCAATATGATGATGATGGTGGTATGAGAACATTGATGGTTGGACACTATGCTCCTAACGATTTTGGCTTGTATGATATGTCTGGAAACGTTGCAGAATGGTGTGAAGATGCTTACAATGAATCTATATATATCGTTGGTAATAGCTTGTCATTAGTAAATAGTTACAATGCAGCTGATGATGATCCACCAGCAATGAAACGTAAAGTTATACGTGGTGGTTCATGGAAAGATCAAAAATATTACATTCAAGTTCAAACAAGAACTTACGAATTTCAAGATACTGCAAAATCCTATATTGGATTCAGATGTGTTGACGGATACCTTGGACGTGTAAAAGGTGACAATATGAAAGCAGCATCTAATGTATATGCATATTAATTAGATAAATAAAAAAACAAAACAAATAAAATAAAACGTTAGATTATGAGTAAACTTGATGACTTAGTTCGTAGTAAGGGCTATAAAAATTTCATGGCTAAATTATATGGTATTGGGGCTGCCGTTGTAATTTTGGGTGCTATGTTTAAGATTATGCACTGGCCGGGAGCAGACCCAATGATTGTTGCGGGGATGAGTACAGAAGCTATCATCTTCTTGTTCTCCGCATTTGAACCATTGCACGTAGAATATGATTGGAGTTTAGTATATCCAGAATTAGCTGGAATGGAACATGATGAAGATTCTGATTCTGATGAACATCATGTAGCAGCTGCACATGCTGAAGGAATGGTTGCCTCTGGTGGCAGAAGAGCTGGTGGCGGTGGCATGATTGGTGGTGGTATTGTATTCTCCTCCGATCCAATGAGTCAACAATTAGACAAAATGCTAGAAGATGCAAAAATTGGTCCTGAATTGATTGAAAGCTTAGGAAAAGGTATGCAAAATTTGGCTGACTCTGCTAATTCTTTGAATGGTATGGTTACTGCTGTTGCTGCTACGGATAAGTTTGTATATAATATGGATAATGCAGCAGAAGCTGTTTCTGAATTATCAGATGCTTATCGTCGTAATGCTGCTTCTATCAACAGAGATTCTGATGTGTCAGATGCTTACTTGAGCAGCTTAAAAGATGCTACAGATTCTGTATCGGTATTATCTAATATTTATAGAGAAACAGCTCAAACATTATCGAAAGGTGATGTTTCTTATGTGGAAGAATTGAAGAAAATGGCAACCAGTTTGTCTTCTATCAATGCAATGTATGAAATTCAATTGCAAAATTCAACCACTCAATTAGAAGCAACTAAACAAGTACAAGATAAGATTCAAAATATGGTGGTTAACTTTGCAAATTCTGCTGATGATGTATTGAAATATAAAGAACAAGTTGATGCATTGTCTAGAAAGGTTGCAGAACTAAACAAAGTCTATGGTAATATGTTGGCTGCTATGCAGACACCTCGTATCTAAAATAGAATGAAGTATAAATAGTTATCATTATATTTACGAATAAATAATTAAGGATAGAATATGGGTGCTACAAATTGTCCGGAGACCCCCCGGCAGAAGATGATTGGGATGATGTATTTGGTGTATTTGGCACTTTTGGCGTTGAATGTGTCAGCTATGCTTTTGAACAGCTTTATTACTGTATCTGATACAATGGATAAGTCTAATCAAGCTGTTTTGGAAAAAGTAGATGATACATACACTAAATTTGCTAACTTTGCCGCTACAAATCCTGAAAAAGCGGGAGAATATTATAAGAAAGCTTTGGATGTAAAACGCCTTTCTGAAGAGTTGCGTGATTATCTTGACAGTATAAAATATGATTTTGTTGGGCAATTAGAGAAAGCATCTGAATACAGAGATACAGCCACAGGCGAAAAGGTTAAAGTTGAGTTTTTTGGTGATGATGGTATAGTAGACATATCAAGAGTAAAAGAAGTAATTTCTGCTGTTGGTATTGGATTCATGCAAAATTTAAGTAGTGATGCTGCTGCACAACAACACTTTTTAGGTAGTGGAGAATTCGATGGTGGTAATGAAGAATTGCGCTCAGTGCAATTGCGTAAGCACATTGAAAAGTATAAAAGTGATGTAAAAGCTATTTTACCTGGTATAGATTTCGCATTTCCAGGATTGGAAGTTGAAGGTGAAAACTTTACAATGAATGTTCATGGAAAGGCTGAAAAAGGAGTATGGGAACGTCACATGTTTGAAAGTAATATTCCTGTTGCTGACGTTGTGTTATTGACTCGTTTGACAACTGATATTATGAATTGTGAGTTCGATTTGGCTAACTTGTTGTACAAATCTGTAAATGCTGATGACTTTAAGTTTGACCAAGTAAGAGCACGTGTTATACCTAAGGCGACAACAATTATGCAAGGGGATAATTATGAAGCAGACATTTTTGTTGCTGCATACGATTCCAAAGCTGATTTGAGAGTTAAAGTAAATGGTAAAGAGATAGTTGGAGATGCTGCTGATAGCGGTTCTGTACGTTGGGTAGTGGGAACAGCTGGATTAGGTGTTCAAAAGTATTCTGGAGAAATCTATGTTAAGAAGGAAAGTGGCGAAGTTGCTTATCCTTTCAGCGGAGAATATTTTGTAACTTTGCCTAGTGCTGTTGTATCTTTGACAAACATGAACGTTATTTACGCTGGTATTGATAATCCATTCTCAGTTTCAGTTCCTGGTGTTAATA
>JAFZEK010000349.1 GCA_017560705.1 Bacteroidales bacterium
GTTGGGATATATATAGATATTATTTATATAATAAGGCTTCAAAGGCTCCGAGACCAACTGCTGCTCCGGGGTAAAAACCTTTGGGTCGGATATGTTCATCACCACCTTCATGGTCCAATTGGTTTTATTGGTATCAAGCAAGAATGTAACAACTTCCTTCGAAGCGGTATAATAACCATTATTTTGCAAAAGATTTACCACCCTTTCACGTTCTGCCACAAGAACATTTTGGTCGTAATAATTACCTTTCTTTATTAAACATCGTCTATTTTCTTTTTCCAACAATTGTCTTACATCAGCATTTTCCACCGAAAAAGCCACCGAATCTATCGTGTATCTAGGAGTAGAATATACTCTATAAGTCACGTTTATTCTATCGCCTTTCAAAGTATCAGTCTGAAAATCCACTTCCGAATTAAAACATCCTTTAGTATCCAACAACAATTTAAGCTGTTTAGCAGTGGAATGCATCGCCATATTGTCGAAGATGACAGGTTCAGAACCTTGCTTACGAATTATATTATTAAGCCAGTTCTTTTTATTAGGATTAGACAAACAATATATTCTCATCCCCAAACGCACCCCTAGCACCCTTGTGTTAGGCTGTTGCTGAGCATAATCGGGAGCAGCCGAAAGCACTGACGAAACAGTCTTATACTCCTCCTCCGAAAGAGAATCTTGGTCTAAAACATAGATATTCTTATTAAGCAAATACTTATTTTCCGGAATATACTTTCCTACATTGCAAGACACCATAAAGAATGCACCTACAACGAATAAAAGGAGTTTGTACAACACTGATATACTATTGTTCTTCCGAATCATAACGAATAATCTACCAAAATTTTCATTATCTTTGCAGATGTACCTTTGTTATTCTGTACATAATTCTTGCACACATCAGAAACTTGCTTATATTCCTCGTCAGAATAAAGCCACGATTCCAAAACAGGTTGCAGTTCAGCAGCAGTAGTCACCGAAACACCACCTCCCAACTGTATAATATCTTTTGCTTCTTGAAATTTCTTGTATTTAGGTCCAAAACAAACAGGCTTTCCGTAGGCTAATGCTTCTAATATATTATGTATACCCTTTCCAAATCCGCCACCTATATATGCTACTGTAGCATACATATATAAGCTAGACAACATACCTATATTATCTATTATCAAAACAGATATACCTTCCATCGAGGTAGATATATCCATTTTGGAATATCTTATACATCTGCTTCCAAAAAGATTTTCTATTGAAGTTATTCGTTCCGAATGTATTTCGTGTGGAGCTACTATCAGTTTCACACCTTTAGGAAAAAGACTTTTTTCCATTACATCCTTGAGCAAAATCTCATCGGGTTCCCACGAACTTCCAGCTAATATCACTTTGTCATCCTCTACGAATTTCTCCACTAAAGGAAATTGTTTAGGCGAAGACGCTATCGACAACACTTGGTCAAACCTAGTGTCGCCAGCTACCGAACAATTAACAACTCCAAAAGATTTTAGCAACTGCTCAGACTGTTTATTCTGCACAAAAGCATGAGTAAAGAAACGCAGA
>JAFZEK010000350.1 GCA_017560705.1 Bacteroidales bacterium
AAAGAGAAAAAAGTAGTTTTCGATATAGTGAAGAAGAGACTACTAAAATTCTGCGACTACAAAGGATTCAAACGCGGTGCTTTCTACAAGATAATAGCAGTGCCACAGTCTAATTTTAGTGGAAAAGGAGCTGTAAGCAGCCTATCGTGCAACAAGCTGATACAAATACTTACAACCTTTCCAGAAATAAACCCAGACTGGCTACTTTTGGGCAAAGGTGCTATGCTTAGAAACTCCGAACCTGAAGAAGAAAACGGAATATAGATAGACAATAATTTGAAGAAAAAAGATGTTTACTTACCACCTCGCTTCTGATAGGGATAAAAAAACTTTTCAGCAGCGAGGCGTGGGAAGTAACACCCCTAAGAATGAGGTAATAAAAGAGTTTATTTCTCTATACTATCGATATGTACCCAGAAAACTATGTACTACATGAAGAGTATCATTATTCGTTGTGATACGGTTCATGGTTCAGAATAGTGAAAGCCCTATAGAGCTGTTCTACAAAGAAAAGACGTATCATCTGATGGGAAAATGTCATTTGAGAGAGGGATAATTTGTCGGTGGCTTTGGCATAGACCTTTGGAGAAAATCCGAACGCACCACCCACGACAAAAGTAAGATTTCTTATACCTGAATTCATTTGTTTTTGTAGATATTTGGAGAAACCTACGGAAGTATGTTCTTTTCCATGTTCATCCAAAAGGACAATGACATCGGATTTTTCCAAGTGTTTGAGTAGCAGAGTTGCTTCACGCTCCTTCACCTCGTCGGCAGATGCGTTCTTGGTGTCTTTCAAAGCAGGAATAACCACAAGCTCGAAATTCACGTAGTGTTTCAAGCGTTTTATGTATATATCAATGCCTTCTTGCAAGTATTTTTCATCCGTTTTGGCCACAGCCACAAGCTTTATATTCATAGCAAATAAGAAAATAAATGTAAGTATTAAAAATATACGGTCGAGTATATCGCATTGTGTGTATGTGTCAATACCCGACCGCTTTTAATTGTTGTTATGATATATTGCAACTTCTAAAAATTCCACGTTCTAGGAAATTGAATTGATTTCAGAAAGAACTTTTGCGTGGTTGAGTTCGTCGATGTTGCTATCGCTCGAAATAGCAAATGCTGAGACATTACTCTTTGCTCTCTTAATCGCAACGTTGTTTTTTTTTACCGAAATCTTTCTATTTCTTTTGGAGTCGCATAGCCCGCTATGATGGGTCAAAAGAAACTAGAAATCTTTCTAGTGAAAATTCGCAAATCACTTGCAAAGCAATTTTTAGAAGTTGCCATATTTCTATTTTTTAGAACGCATATACTGCTGCAAGAATAAATCTAGTGTTTGCAACATTTTGTCTGTATGGTTCTGTATATTCAGCCACTGTGTACTCTATTTCGCCGTAGAACTGAATGTTTTTCGACAGATAATAACCTATACGTGGTTGTACACGCCATAAATAGTCTATGTCCTTACCTCTTCCGTATATAGTCCAACCTTCAACAGATTCGTCCAAGCCGAAGGTTTCAGCATAGCCCATAAATATACCAGGACGCCATTTGCCTGTACTTTTACCAAAGTCCATCCACATGGCGTAGCATCCAAATGGTTTGTAGTTGTAATAATAAGAGTTATCGCTTGTATTATATTGCAACGGACTTTCAGCATAGCCACCTAACAGTAGGTGTGCATCCATGTTTTCGGCAGCTATAGCTTGCATACGCAAACTCCAATTGTCGAACTGATATTTGGCAAACACTGTAGTGCTATGCGATGCAAATGTTGTGTTTGTAATATGGGTAAATCCTTCGTTGTCAACAAGCGATGTGCGTGGTTTAAGTAACAAGAAATTATATCCTGCACCCAAAAACAAACGTCCGCTGTTGTATCGTATCATAGCTGTAAGGTCAGGAACGCAGCTGTTGCGTATATATTCTGTGCTGCCAC
>JAFZEK010000351.1 GCA_017560705.1 Bacteroidales bacterium
CGTAAGTAGATTCCATTATGATGTAATCCACCTGAGGAAAAGGTTCTGGGTCCTTAATAATCAACGACGAATAGCGTCCTATATCACCTGTAAAGCATAGCCTTATAGTTCTGTCACCTTCCTTTATCTGCATATATATTGCAGCACTGCCTAGTATGTGTCCAGCGTCGAAGAACTCTATAGTCACCTCTCCCTCAATATTGAAGGGTTTATGATATGGCACACTTATAAAGCACTGCATACACTCTTGAGCTGCAGCAAGGTCATAGAGCGGTTCCACTGGTTTAGCCTCAGGATCTGACACTTTACGCTTTTTGTTGAATGTGCGAGTATCCGATTCTTGTATTCTTCCTGCATCCGCAAGCATTATCGAACAAAGGTCGCGAGTAGCAGGAGTGCATAACACAGTTCCTCTAAAACCATTTTTGTAGATGTAAGGAATAAGACCCGAATGATCTATATGTGCATGAGACAGAATAATGTAGTCTATATCCGAAGGCTCAAAACCCAAATCACGGTTCATAGCATCGGTTTCCAATCCTTTGCCTTGATACATTCCGCAATCTAGCAATATTTTATGTCCTCCCTTAGTAGTTATCAAATGTTTGCTGCCTGTTACCTCTTTTGCAGCTCCTAAAAATTGTATATTCATAATGTATTTGCGTTACAGGTATAAACCTTTTGTATATATTCTTCCTAACGCACTTTAGCTTTAAATATTATTTTCATCCACAAAAAAGAACGAATCTATGCATCTCACCACGTTTATGTACGATACTATTGGCAGGGAAAGATTAATATCTTGAAAAAGAAATCATAATGTTAACGAGAATATGCAATAGTTAAAAGCAATTCCTCATTACCATAGTTTCAAGGCGAAAATACCACAGTTTCATCACCTAAGTATGGTATTTCCATCCTGAGAAAATTATACTTAGATGGCGATACAACCCGGGTTTCATCGCCTAGGAGTTATACTTTCATCACCGTAGCACCTAGGTTTCATATCGAAAGCGACCTAAAGCAAATTTCGAGAGAAAGAACAGTGTTTAATTATCAACACTTTAAACAATCCCAACTCCATATCTCAAAATCCGTGCGTTTATGCGAAAAGAAAAGGAAAGAATGCCTTTTTACGTGTTAAATCAGGCATTGTTAATATATCGAAGATTTAGCATTGTTGTTAACAAGCAAAAGGTATCAATTCTCGAAGTTCAAATGCCCTCTAATCATCTAGTTATAAACAGATTATCCTTGCACACTCCTTTCATTGCCTAAGGCGGAAATTTGCTAATATTATCCACTATAATCCAGCAACTAATGATAATATTTTCAACTTGAAACATATCCGCCTAAACAAAAAAGAAATCGGTTGCAATACTTCCAAAAAGAAGGTTGCAACCGATTGTCGTTAGGAATGTTGTTATGCACTCCTGTATAAATATGAGGTAGTATTGAAAATCTTTTTTCTACAAGAATGTGTCTACTAGCATATCATAAAGCGTATCGGTACTTATACCCATCGCTCTAGCTTGCTTAGGCACAATACTTTCTCTGTACTGACCAGGAATAGTGTTTACTTCCAAGAAGTAAAGCATATCTTTTTTCTCGTTGTATATGAAATCGAATCTTACCATGCCCTTACAGTTCAACAAGTCATATAGCTTACTAGCTGTATCTTGTATTTTCTTCGACACCTTGTCGTCCACTTCGGCAGGAGTTATCTCGTTAGAAAATCCCTGATATTTAGCTTCATAATCGAAGTATTCTCTACCAATAGGGATAATTTCAGTTATGGGGAATACTAGTTTTTCGGTTTTTGTTTGGAACACGCCACAACCAAATTCTCTACCATCTATAAATTCTTCAATAAGCACTTCGCAATCTTCTTTCAAAGCTTTTTCTATGGCTGGCATAAGCTCATCTTCGGTTTTTACTTTGCTCATACCCACGCTAGAGCCACCCGAAGCAGGCTTTACAAACACCGGAAGCTCTAAATTTTCCAACACATCTTTGGCTTCTATACCCCTATCGGCATAAAAAACTTGAGACTTTGCCAAATTGACAACACCAAAATTACGCACTACAGCGTTGCAATAACCTTTATTGAAGGTAAGAGCCGAAGTATAGAACCCACAAGTGTTATAAGGCACCCCAATCATGTCAAAATAGCCTTGCAAACGCCCATTCTCACCAGGGTCGCCATGAACAATGATGAAAGCCAAATCAAAGTTTATCTTTTCACCACCTACACACACCGAAAAATCGTTCTTATCTACCGATGTTTTTTCATCTTCGTCCGACAAGTAGTACCAATCATTTTGGTCTATAATAATACGGAAAACATTATATTTTTCTTTGGACAAAGCCTTGTAAACCTCTGTTCCACTACCAATTGATATATCATGCTCTCCAGAAAAGCCACCCATTACAACGGCTATATTTTTTTTCATATAAAATGTTTTTTAATCCTGATTTCTTTTATTTACCTTGCATAGAACGTAATAGTCACCTTTTTATTGAATGCTTCTAGGAAAAATATCTTGCATTGTTCGAACAAAAGATTTTTTTGGCTGTTTAAAACGAATAAAAAACTTAACACTGATACAAAATGAAAAAAACAATCTTGAACATTGTTGTCATAGCAGCAACATCGTTATTAGCAACATCTTGCCAACAAAAAACACATGAACAAATGGCCAAAAACAACAACGATTCCATCTTGGCAGAAAACATTCAGCTTGTTATCATAGCCGAAGAACAATCTAGTGCCAACAACAAAGCATACGCCCAAAAAGCGAAAGAAGAAAACCATAAACATGTGGCCAACATGTTTACGGCAAAAGCAAAAGCAGATTCTATTAGAGCCGAAGGACATAAAAAGACTTTAGCAAAGATAGCTGACCCTGCTAAGATAGCAGCAAAACCAGCTCCTAAAACAG
>JAFZEK010000352.1 GCA_017560705.1 Bacteroidales bacterium
GCATAATAAACACCAACAGTATCCTATATTTCACCCCTATTCTTCTAAATTTTGACGGTGCAAAATTACGAATATTTTTCCAATCTAGCAACGAATAAAAAACATTTTTTTTGCAAAAAAAATATGACGAAAAAAAAAAAATCTATACTATATAGAAACATTTGTCGTTAATTATTCTTTGGCAATCCGAAAACGGACGGCATTTTGGGGTTGCCCATATATAATATAGTATAAACGCATAACATTGTAGCAAAAAATATAAACATCTTATGAAAAAAAGCACAGTAGCCTTGGCGTTGCTAATAAGTTTTACGATGAGCTTAATGTCTCAAACCCAACGTTTTGACCATGAAGAACGATGGGTAGATTCGGTTTTTTCCACACTGACGCAGGAAGAGCGGATAGGTCAGCTAATGATAGTACGCGTGCCTACGGGTAACAACTCGAAGAAGAAACGTCAGCTAATGAGCAACATAGAGGAGTACGGAGCCGGTGGCGTTTGTTTTTTTGCGGGCGAAAGCTACGAGCAACTTCGCAAGACTAAAGAGCTGCAAATGAGTGCCAAAGTTCCACTTTTCGTGTCGATAGACGGTGAATGGGGACTAGGCATGCGCCTTACCGACGGCTACTCTTTTCCACGCCAAATGATGTGGGGAGCGTTGGCCGAGGACACCCTTGTATATCTGATAGCCAAAGAGATAGCCCTACAATGCAAGAAAATGGGCATACACATAAATTTTTCGCCATGCATAGATGTGAACTCCAACCCGAACAACCCCGTCATAGGGGCACGCTCGTTTGGCGAAAACGCCAACAACGTGGCTCGCAAAGGGCTGATGTATGCTAAAGCGTTGGAGGACAACGGAGTGATGGCAGTAGTGAAGCATTTCCCCGGTCACGGCGACACCGAAACCGACAGCCACCACGACCTCCCCGTGCTGACCCACAGCAAAGAATATCTTACCAAAGTCAGCCTACTGCCTTTCAAGCACTTAATAGAATCCAAGACTGGCAATGTGATGATAGGCCACCTGCTAGTGAAAGCATTGGACTCGCTGCACGCCTCGTCGCTGTCATATTCCGTCATAACCCAACTGCTAAAGAAAGAGATGGGCTTCAACAGATTGGTTTTCAGCGATGGTATGGATATGAAAGCCATCACCAAGCACCACAGCGACGGCGAAGCTGAACTGATGGCACTGAAAGCCGGCATCGACGTGATTTTGCTGCCAAACGACATGCCCGAAGCCGTGGAAGCCATAGCAGACGCTTGCAAAGAGGATTCGCTGCTAAGACGAATGGTGGACATGAAATGCAAGAAAGTGCTGAGAGCCAAGTATAAATACGTGTTGCCCAACATGGACATGAGCAAGTACAGCGTGCCCACCGACAAGGACGACCGCCGATGCAGAGAGCTGGAGAGAGAACTTGCCGAAAAAACGCTTACTACACTGAAAAACAAAGACTTTGTACTGCCCATAAAAGAGAGCGACAAAGAGTGTATGCTTTCCATCGTAATAGCTTGCGAAGAGCCCACGGCCTACATAAGCACCATCGATGAACATGTAAGAGACTGTAAGCACGTCATTTACAACCCCAAGAAATCCACTTCCAACGACCTGACGGAGCTACTGCTAGATGCGGAAAATTATGAGCTGCTGGTTGTATCCATTTTTGGCTACATAAATCCCACATCCAAAAAGGATTACGGTGTAAACGACAAAGTGCTGAGACTGATGGATTCATTGGAAGTACTAGGCAAGAAGACAGTGGTGGCAGCGTTCATGTCGCCCTACGCACTTAACATCCTGACACACACCGACAACGCCCACGCCGTAGTGATGGCCTACCAAAACACCGATGCCACACAGAAAGCATGTGCCAACGCACTTTTTGGCAGTACAGCCATGGAGGGAGTGCTACCGGTGAGCGTAAGCAATTTTGCCGAAGGACTAGGCAAGAAAATAAAGGAAAACACCATAGACCCAAATATTTACGAGAAAGTGGGGATGGATAAAAAATATTTTGCACTCATAGATTCCATAGCCCAAGAAGGTGTGGACGTGTTGGCATATCCGGGCTGCCGCATACTAGTGGCAAAAGACGGATACACAGTGTATAATAAGGCTTTCGGGTATCAGACCTACGACACCATGGCTAGCCGTGTCGAGCTATCCACCATGTACGACATAGCATCGGTGACTAAGATTGTGGCTACAACACTGGCAGTGATGAAGTTAGTAGACGATGGCCTCGTTTCCATCGACGACCCTTTGGTGGACTACCTGCCCTACCTGAAACGCACCAACAAGAAAAACATCACCATAAAACAAGCACTCAGTCATTATGCTCAGTTACAAGCATTTGTGCCATATTGGAAAGACGCTGTAAAAAGCGACGCCGTGCTGAGAATTACAGATAGTTCTGAGAATGTGGACACTACGGAATATAACATCGTAAGCCCCAATTTTTATGTAGAAAAAGACTACCGCGAACGTATGCTGAAAAAAATTGCCGACACTAAACTGCTGAAAGAGAAGAAGTACGTGTACAGCGATTTTGGATTCATTTTCCTCGGCGACCTAGTGGAGCGAGTGAGCGGACAGCCACTAGATGAATATGTGGAGCAAAATTTCTATATCCCTATGGGACTGAAACACATAGCCTTCAAACCCCTCGAAAAGGGCTTCACCACCGACGAAATAGCCCCCACCGAAAACGATA
>JAFZEK010000353.1 GCA_017560705.1 Bacteroidales bacterium
AACAAAAAATGCTATGGCTTTGGTTGATAAAGGAGCAGCTGCTATTGTTTATGATAAGGATGCTAAAACAACTCTTATACCTGCATTGGATGATTTAATAAATAATTCGGATAAGCAGAGAAGTATGAGTTTAGCATGTTCGTCTATGGGAGTGAGGGATGCGGCTTATAAGATAGTAGATGAGATTGAGAAAGTTATTGGTATCAAATAAGAGAAATATAAATTTAATATGAATAGTATAAAAACATATTATTTTTTGGGTATAGGAGGCATTGGAATGAGTGCATTGGCTAGGTATTTTCATTCGCAAGGCCATAATGTTTCTGGTTATGATAGGGTGAGAACTCCTTTAACTCAAAGATTGGAAGAAGAAGGTATATGTGTCCATTATACTCCTAATGTAGAGCTTATACCATCTTCGATAGATATGGTTATATATACTCCAGCAATTCCTATAACTAATGAAGAATATGTTTATTTGAAAGGAAAAAATGTTCCTATAAAGAAACGTTCCCAAGTATTAGGAGAAATAGCAGAAAATAAAAAATGTATAGCGGTGGCTGGTAGCCATGGGAAAACATCAACTTCGGGAATGATTGCTTATATACTTAGTAAAAGTTCGGTAGGTTGTTCTGCTTTTTTGGGAGGGATAGCTAAAGATTTTGATAGTAATTTTGTATTGAATGTTGATAGTGAATATGTGGTAGTAGAAGCTGATGAATTTGATCGTTCATTTCTTCAGTTGTATCCGATGTATTCTGTAATAACTGCAACAGATCCAGATCATTTGGATATTTATCAAAATCATGAGAATCTTTTAGCGGCTTTTGAGCAATATGGTAATCAAACAAATAGAGATGGGAAATTATTTGTGAAGCAATCTGTGAACTTGGGTTTTGATGAAGATATTCCAGTTTCTACTTATTCTCTCAATAATATAGAGTCAGAATATTATGCCTATAATATAAGGATGTATAAAGGAAATTATTATTTTGATCTCCATACACCTACTCATATTTATTATGATATGGAGATGGTGGGTACTCCTTTATATAATATTGAGAATGCTGTGGCTGCTTGTGCTGTAGCACAGTGTTGCGGTGTTACAGAATATGAGCTACGTTATGCTCTTAAAACATTTAATGGAATAAAGCGAAGATTTGAGTATAGAATAAAGACTAATGACTTTGTATTTATTGATGATTATGCACATCATCCAAAGGAACTTTCATTTGCGATAGATTCAATAAAAGCTTTATATCCTAATAGACGTATTGTGGGTGTGTTTCAGCCACATTTATATTCTCGTACGAAAGATTTTGCCAAAGAATTTGCGGAAGCATTATCTGTTTTGGATGAGATTATTTTATTGGATATTTATCCAGCTAGAGAGGAGCCAATACCAGGTGTGACATCTCGATTGATATTACATAGTATAAACAAGATGAGTAAATATTTATGTGGAAAGGAAGAATTGGTTGATGTTTTGCTTGCATTGTCTCCAGATGTTCTTGTAACATTTGGTGCGGGAGATATTGATGCATTGGTTCCAAAAATAGAAGCAAGCTTTAGAAATGAATTAGAAATACAATGACTATGCTGAAGGGTAGAATTAAAATAAAAGAGAAATACTATGTGAGGCTAGCTGTAGTAGTAGTCTTTTTTGTGATTATTGGGATTGTTTATGCCAATGTTCTCAGAAATAATTCTACTATAAAGGAGATAGAAGTAGATATTGATTATGATGGTAAGGATACATTAGTGACATCGAAATCAATAGAAAAGCTAGTGGAAGCAGATGTGCCGAATTTTCGTAATTTTTCGGCAGATGAAATGAATAGAACGGATATAGAAAATATAGTAAAGAAAAATCCTTTTATTGCAGATGTGAATGTTTCTATAGGTATAAGTGGTAAACTTCATATAGAAGCGGAACAAAGAATTCCTATAGTGAGAGTTGTTCAGAAGAATAAAGAATTTTATTTAGATAATAATGGATACTATATGCCGATAAGTTCCGTTAGAAATCAACGTGTAATAATGGCTAGTGGATATATTAATGGAGGTATTACTGATTCGTTGCATTTGCATGGAAAGGATACTGTGAACAATGATATATACAAAGTTTATATGCTAGCGAATTATTTGATAAATGATGTGAAATTGAAAGATATGTTTGATCAAATATATGTTTGTAAAAACAAAGATATTGAACTTGTTCCCAAGATTGGTAATCATGTTGTCGTATTGGGGAATTTAGAAAATATCGATGAGAAATTTGAGAATCTTTTTGCTGTCTATTCTAAAGGGTTAATGTCTTTAGGATGGGATGCATATAGGAAAATAAATTTAAAGTTTAAGAACCAAGTTGTGTGCACAAAAAACTAAAAGATTATGAGTAAAATAGTCGTTGGATTAGATATCGGAACAACAAAAATAGCTTGTTTTATAGGTCAAGCTAGTGAGAATGGAAAAGTAAAAATCCTAGGATATGGTAAAACAAAGAGCGTAGGTGTTGAACGTGGCGTAGTAAGGAATATATTGGAAGCCAGTAATTCTATAGTTAATGCTGTAGCAGAAGCATCGGCAAAAGCCAATAATTTTGAAGTGAAAGATGTATACATTGGTATTGCTGGGCAACACATAAAAAGCATTCAAAATAGAGCATCGATATCACTTGGGTCTCGTAGAATTATAACAGAGGAGGATATTGCACGTCTTATATCTGAACAATATGATATAATGTTGAATGCTGGAGAAGAAATTATACATGTTCTTCCTCAGGTATATTATGTAGATGGAGACGAGTTGCCTTTTAATATAAAACCGGTAGGTGTTTTGGGAAATAAACTTGAGGCTAATGTGCTTATAATAACAGCAAATTCTGGAAATTTATATAGTATAAAAGAAAGTGTAAAGCGTGCAGGGCTTACAGTTAAGGGCGTTATTTTAGAGCCAATAGCTTCGGGGGAGGCTGTTTTAGATAGCAGTGATAAGGGCGAATCGGGTGCTTGTTTGGTTGATATTGGAGGAGGAACTACTGATATTGCTATATTCAAAGATGATGTTATTTATCACACTGCAGTTATTCCTATGGCAGGAGATGCTATTGATAAAGACATTATGTTGGGATGTTCTGTTGTGCAAGGACAAGCTGAGAGTTTGAAGATAAAGTTTGGTTCATGTTTGCCAGAGAATGTAAGCGAAGACGATATAATATCAGTGCCGGGATGTAGAAATCAAGCTGCAAAAGAAATATCAATGAAAAATCTTGCACATATAATACATGCAAGAGTTCAATTGATTTTAGAGCAAGTTGAAAGGGAAATTGAACTTTCTGGAATGAAAAAGAAGATTATTAATGGTGTTGTGATTACAGGTGGTGGAGCAAAAATGAATTATATAGATCAGTTTACTGAATATGTGACGGCAATGTATGCTAGAATAGGTGTTCCTAACGAACATCTTGAATCTGGAGCTCCTGAAGAAATATCTCATCCAATGTATGCGACTGGTATTGGTCTTCTTCTTTTGGGTATAAAAGAAGAAGCTAAAAAAGTAAATGAAGAGAATGTTTCTGAAAATAAGGGAGATAAGGAACCTGAAATGTCTGATGAAAGAACTGAAAACTCTGGTGGAGGTTCTACTAGTGGTGGTAGTATTATACGTAAGATAGGAAAATATCTAGAAGACATATTTATAGAAAAAGATGATGTTTTGTAGTGTTTGAAGATAAAAAAACAAAGATTTATGTAGGATGATTGACTCTTTGTTTTTATAGGTGACTTTTGAAGATTGCTTCGTAGGTGATTTGTGGTATTTATTTTTTGAAGATTTTATCTTCTTTTGATTGAGTATAGCGAGTTATGCGATTGAAAAAGAGGTAGGAGTATGACAAGAAAAACGTAAATCACAAAAAAAGTTCTTTTAAAACCTATGAAAGATTACTTTGGATGTAAACTTTTCAGAAGTCAATTTATTGATAATCATTAAAATGCTTTGCGTCTTATGTTGTAGAAGTTCTGCTAAATAAAAATAGTTGAATATATATATAATAAGAATCGCAAAGCATTTTTTTGTTTGGATAAAACTAGGATTTTCGAAGTCTTTATTTAGAGGAAATCGTTGGTCAGTGAGGATAATTGATGGATATAGGAGTTGAGATTTTATGTTCACGTGTAGGTGTTTCTATCTGGCAATGGTTGAATGGTGAGAAATTGAGTGAAATTGGTGAAGGTGTTTTTACCGATAGTTTGAATGTATTATTTTGATGCTTTTAATTGTGTGATGATATGTGTTTTAACTGTAATGCTAAAAATTCAATATGTTAACATGAGTCTGTTTAACACGATAATTGGGTTATTTATTCACTCTTTTGCACGGGTTGATTTATATTTGAATCTAAGAGGGTTGTTGCTGTAAGTATTTGATAATTAAGCACGGGTTTTTGATTAAAGTTGGGTGTTAGTTGCTCTTAGATGTAAACTTTGGTGTTTAGGTGATGAAAGTATTGCTGTTAGGTGATGAAACTTGGGAGTTTTTTGCATCTAAATGCGCTTCTTTGGGAATAGAAGTGTCATACTTTGCGTGAGAAAGTGAGGCTTTTTGGGGTAATAAGTAAGGTGGTTGTAGCTTTTGTTTAACTATTGGGAAGTTGTATTTAACATTGTAAGTGTGTTGAAAGATGTTTGTTTTTGATAAAAGATAATTAGAATGAATATCTTTTTTTTGAATGATGGCATTGGTTGTCTATCTTGTAGGTGTACGGTTTAAATCGTATATTGGGGATATGTAAATCTGGTTTGTTGGACTTGTGAATAAGTAATTAGAAGGTAATTATTTCTAAAGATTAAGTGTGTAATAATAGGAAGTAATTCAAGTTGTTGAGGGAATTAACACGTTGCTGTTGAAAACTAAGTGAGACTAGTGTATTTGCTTTGAAAAATAAAAAGTAATTTTATACTTGGAAAAGTTTGCACGTTAGTACAGATAAGTTATTTACATTTAAAAAGATAGAGACGTAGTAATATGGAAGAAGACATACTAAAAAGTAGCTCTTTGGCGTTTGATGCTCCTAAAGAACAATCAAGTTACATTAAAGTAATAGGTGTAGGAGGCGGTGGAAGCAATGCAGTAAACCACATGTATAAACATGGTATTACAGGTGTGGATTTTGTTGTGTGCAACACTGATAGGTTGTCGTTGGATACAAGTCCTGTGCCTAATAAAATACAATTAGGTAATAGTGGTTTGGGAGCAGGTAATAAACCAGAAGTGGCTCAAGCTGCAGCTCAAGAAAAGAAAGATGAAATAAAAAAGATTATTTCAAATAACACTAAGATGCTTTTCATAACTGCAGGTATGGGTGGTGGCACTGGTACAGGTGCTGCTCCTGTGGTAGCAGAAATTGCTAAAAGTATTACTCTTGATGATGATGTAGATAAAATACTTGTTGTTGCTATCGTAACATTACCTTTCTCTTTTGAAGGTCCAAGAAGAAAAAAACAAGCTGAAGAAGGTATTCAAGAGCTTAGAAAGCATGTAGACTCTATTCTTATTATAAATAATGACAAGCTTAGAGATTATGGCGATTTAACTATGAGTAATGCCTTTGGCATGGCTGATGATATATTGCTTATTGCAGCAAAAGGTATAGCTGAAATTATTACGGTAAGAGCTAATGTAGCTATCGACTTTAGAGATGTAAATACTGTTATGCAAAATAGTGGTACTGCTCTTATGGGTGCTGGTATTGCTGAAGGTGAAAATCGTGCTAAGGAAGCTATAGATATGGCTGCAACTAGTGTGCTACTTAATGACAATGATATTTCAGGTGCTAAGAATATCCTATTATACTTTGCTTATAGTAAAGACCATGAAATAACTATGGATGAAATGGGATATGTAACAACTTATATAGAAGATCTAACTGGTGGAGAAGCTGACCTTATTTGGGGTGCTGGTTTTGATGATAGTTTAGGCGAAAAGTTGTCTATTACTCTTGTTGCAACTGGTTTCGAAGGAAAAAAAAACTTTGAAAAACCCTCTGTTGTAAAAGCCCCAATACCTTTAGAACCTGAAAATAAGGATGAAAGAGTAGAACAATCTAAATCTGTTGCTGATGATGGAATTCGCCTCAAAGCTACAGAGAAGGATTTGCAACCTACTGCTAATGTATTTCCCGGTTCAATAGCCGATAATGAAGGACCTAGTGTAGGAGGTAAGAGAATACATGTATTAAATGATGCAGATAATTCTTCAAAACCAAGCTATTCTGCTCAAACTTCAAGATATGACGACGGTATTCAGTTAAAACAAAAGGATGAAGAACCGAAAGATTATGTTAGAGAGTTTAAGGTGTCTCCCAACACTATAGAATTCCCTACAATGCGAAGTGTAGAAGAAGAAGAAGCTCTACGCAAAGCTGATAGAATCAGAAAAATAAGTGAGATGTTGCGTACATCTGAAGGTTTGTCGATGTTGGAAGATCGTCCTGCTTTTGAATTATTGGGCATGGATTTGTCGTATACAAAAAGTGCTGGTCTAAGCGACGCATCGGGTACTGTTATTACAGGTAGTGGTGATCTTATTGACAAAAATAATTACATACATAAGGATGTTGACTAATCTAAATTAGATGCTAATTTGTTCATAAGTTTTATGACGATTCTTTATAGGAGAGAACTATATAAAGCAAAGTTCTCTCCCTTTTTTTTATCCAAAACATAATGATTTTTTTTCATAGATAATGAATAGAATAACATATCGAATCCAAGCTCTAAACGAGTATAACTTGCATAGTCCGTTCCTTTTCTCTTTTTATAATGAGGTAATAAATTCATCTATTTCTGAAAAGAAAATAGGTGTTGGAAAATTGAAGAAAAGCCACAAAATAATATATAAAGTATCCAATACATTTGGAGGGGAATGTATTTTTGTGAGTAAAGAGGTTGTTCCCATTGTTGAAGATGTAATAAGGAAAGCATTGAATGATAGAAATGAGGTGATGGCAAAATCATTTCATAGGCAAGCTTTGATAGTATCGCTT
>JAFZEK010000354.1 GCA_017560705.1 Bacteroidales bacterium
CTTCAATGCTCTAGCAACACCATTTTTCCAAGTAGTTATACTATCTACCTCAAAATTCAACTTGCTTATAAGTTCTACTACACTTGGCAAAGGCATTCCGTGTCGCAAGATTCCTGAAATCAACTTAGCATAATTCCAATATTCTTTGTTGAACAACCTGGATAAGCCCTCTATTGTAACCTTATAACCATCTTTGTCTAAAAACTGAAAATCATAACGAGTTTTCTTAGTTTCGTCCTTCACTCTTATTACAAAACCCTTGTCAACCCAAGATGGCAATGTAAAACTTTCAGCCTTTCCCGTAAATATCTCTTATGGGTGATTTTGATATATACCCACCACAGCTATCCAGCTTTCTTTGTCATTTTGGAATCTCACAATGTCCGCTTCCAATTTCTTAGGACGCTTAGGTGCGTTATTTTCTTTGAACATAGTTGAATCCGAAGCCTTCTTGGAATCATTATTAGATACCAAAACACCATCTCTCGAACCATCGCGGTAAATTGTACATCCCTTACATCCACTTTCCCAAGCTGTTTGGTATATCTTGCTCACCATTTCTTTGGTAGTATCTTTTGGAATGTTCACCGTTACACTTATAGAATGATCCACCCACTTTTGTATAGCACCTTGCATTCTCACCTTGCTCACCCAATCTATATCATAAGCAGTGGCTCCATGATATGGCGATTTTGATATAATATCTTTCAACTCTTCATCGCCCATGTTCATCACTTCATCTACATTATAACCCGACACTTTCAACCATTCTACAAACTTATGGTGGAATACATTGTACTCTTCAAAATAATCACCATTAGTGTCTTGTACAAGTCTTTTTCCTACAGTATCTTTGTCATTTGGGTTCAATCTCATCCTACACTTGTAGTTCACCATAAACACTGGCTCAATACCCGAAGTAGTTTGAGTACAAATACTTACAGTTCCTGTAGGAGCAATAGTCAAAAGTGCAATATTTCTTCGTCCATATTTCTTCATGTCCTCATATAAGAATGGGTCAACAGAAGCAATACGTTGAACAAAAGGATTACTATCCTCACGTTCACAATCATAAAGAGGGAACGAACCTCTTTCCTGAGCCATAGTCACCGACGACCTATATGCCGACAATGCCAACGTTCTTTGTACTTCTACCGAAAAATTAATAGCCTCTTCAGAACCATACTTCAATCCTAATGCAGCCAACATATCACCCTCGGCAGTTATACCAAAACCAGTTCTACGACCTTCTAAACATTTCATCTTTATGTTTAGCCAAAGATTCTTTTCTACACGCTTTATCTCTTCATCTTCGGGGTCGGAGTTTATCTTTTGTAATATTTTTTCTATCTTTTCTAGCTCCAAATCAATAAGGTCGTCCATAAGTCTCTGACCCTTTTGAACATGTTTGCTAAACAATTCAAAATCAAACGAAGCTTTAGATGTGAAAGGCTTCTTCACATAACTATATAGATTTATAGCCATAAGCCTACAGCTATCGTAAGGACACAATGGTATTTCACCACAAGGATTAGTACTTACAGTGCGGAATCCATAGTCGGAATAACTATCAGCTACCGACTCTCTTATTATAGTATCCCAAAACAAAACACCTGGCTCTGCCACCGACCAAGCATTCTCTATAATCTTATTCCACAATGCTCTAGCATCTATCTCTTTGGTAACAGATGGAGTGTCACTATCTATAGGATATTGTTGAATAAATGGCTTATCATTTATCACGCAATCCATAAATTCATCAGTTATTTTCACCGACACATTAGCACCGGTTATTTTTCCTTCTCTTAGCTTAGCATCAATAAAGTTTTCACTATCAGGATGTTTTATAGATATACTAAGCATCAAAGCACCTCTTCTACCACCTTGAGCTACCTCGCGTGTGGTATTAGAATATCTTTCCATAAATGGCACTATACCAGTAGAAGTAAGAGCACTATTCTTCACAGGGCTACCTTCAGGACGTATGTGACTCAAATCATGACCCACGCCTCCCCTACGTTTCATAAGTTGCACCTGCTCTTGGTCTATCTTCAATATGCCACCATAGCTATCAGAATTACCATTATTGCCTATCACAAAACAATTACTCAACGACACAACTTGGTAGTCGTTTCCAATGCCACTCATAGGACTTCCTTGGGGTACTATATATTTAAAATCCTTTAGAAGCTCATATATTTCGTCTTCCGACATAGGATTTGGATACGCACTTTCAATTCTTGCAAACTCACGTGCAAGTCTACGATGCATCATATCTGGAGAAAGTTCTAGAATATCTTCTCCATTTCTCAAAGCATATTTATTCATCCATACGTTGGCAGCCAAATCATCGCCACCAAAGTACAATATGCTTTGCTCCTTCACATCCTTAGGATCGTAACTTGTTTGTGTCATTTTATGTATATCTTCAGCCATGTTTATCGTTTTTGACAAAAATCATATTCACCACGTTCAAACTTCTAATTTTTCTGCCCAATTTATCATTTTTCACAACATCTTGAGATTAAAAAATCAATATAATAAGAACGCAATCAAATATTTATATCAATAATGCATTTCTATTTACGGTTGCTAAATTACTATTCTTTTTTCGTATTTCAATACATAGTTATTAACATGTTTTCGTATTTCTTTTCAACAAAACTAGTTATCAAAACTTTACATTGTAATAATTTTTATTCACCATTATTTCGAACATTGCACACCCAAAAACAGCTTCAACAAAGAGCTGAAAAACGAACTATTTTCACATCAAATATGAACACAATGATTTCGTAAACACTGATAAATCAACGGTATAATAAGAGCTTTTCCTTCAAACTTAAAGTTCAAATAAACTACATCAAACCATTGATTCCCCATACA
>JAFZEK010000355.1 GCA_017560705.1 Bacteroidales bacterium
AAACATTTATTGCACAACGATGAAAAAAAATGATGAAAAAAAATGATGAAAAAATGAAGAAAAAAATGAAACTATCGGAAAACACAAACCATGGGCAGTGTGTAGAGGGGGAAAAACCTGTTAGAACACACATAATGCCCATGGATGCAAAAATAGTCATGTGTTATACGCTCTAAACGCAGATACAAAACATTTATTGCACGACGATGGAAAAAAATGAAAGAAAAGATGAAGCACAAGGCAAAAAAGATGACAAAAAAAAGGGCAATGTTGAGCGAACGAAAACGAGCAACATTAGGCGATATGCTCAACATGCCCTGAAACGGAATTATTTAGTGATTGCAGGAAATGTAAAAAAACTAACTGTAACATACAATACCAACCTGCAATCGAACCCTAATAACGACGATAAAAAATATTTATTGTACAAAACATGCAAAAAAAATGACATAACGACCTCCACGCTTTTGTGCATACGCGACCAACGGCACAAAAAAAAAGCTGCAAAGGAAGATAAAAGATTATGAATAAGAAAAAATTTCTCCCTTTACAGCAAGAAAACCACGGAAGCAGCGTCGGTGAATGAAGCCAACACTGCACCACGGTTTGGACATGAAAAGAGACTGCAGATGCAATATATACATGAGAAGTTGATAAAATAAAGAATTGCACTGCAATCGACCTTAATAACGACGGTGAAAAATATTTATTGTACAAAACGCAAAAAAAAATGAGAAAAAAAACGACACAACCAATAGTTCAAACTAATAACACACTGAGAACCAAACTCTATCTACGGCATGCCTGCTGCAAAAAAAATGTTGGAAAAAAACCGTGGATACAATGTTGATGATGATATGATTGTGACGAGGAAAACAACATTGCACCACGGCTCTCATAAAAAAGAAACATAAATTGCAAGGGCATGAAAGTATTATTGAAACTATTGAATGTAAATTGCCCTGCAATTGCTTAATGTAACGCAAGAAAAAAATATTTATTGTATGATAATAGCAGAAATTAAAAATAAAAAAGATTATTTAGAGTCGCAGTTTTTGAAATTGCGATTTCCGGTGGTGCTTCGTCAGCTTTTGGACTGCACACCGAGCAAGCGTAGGCCGGGGATATTCATGTCGCTAATGCCCATCATGTCGTTGTATTGCAATCGTTTGCGACTACAGTATCCGTTGGATAATGGCAAGGTGACGGCACCGGTGGTGCAATGCTACGTATATGGCTCTTCGGCTGCCGGAAAAGGCAAGGTAGAAGAATTTCAAACCCTTTTGGCTGCCAAACTTTCCGAGATGGACAGCAAGGAACGTGCCGAAGAAGAAGCTTTTCTTGCCAAAAAACGTGAGAGCTCCTCAAAGAAAAAACTAGGAACACCGCCCGACACCTCTGTGTTCATCTTTCCCGAAAAGGTGACATCTTTCATAATGGTGCAACGTGGATTGGCTGCCACTCGTCGCTTTGGCGAAACTTTGTTGCAGTATCAGTTTACTGCCGAGCTCAAATCTATTATCTCTGCTCATAAAGGCGACTATATCGACATAGACACTTTGCTGCTAAAGTGTTACGACTATGGGTCGTTGCTGGGTGCCGAAACGGGAAACGTGGATGCCAGTCGTGGATTTGCCGATGTGAATATGAGTGTGTGCTATTGCTCCACAGAGTTTGTGCTTAATGAGTTCTTTTCCGAAGAACGAATGCTGTCGGGTGTGCTGAATCGTGCCATTCTGATTCCGTTTGTTGGAAAGCGTTTGACATATCGGAGTGTGTCGGATACTCAAAAATCGGACATAAATCATTACTTGGATGTCTTGTTTGCAAGCATATTCAACGCAGATGGAACTTTGAAGCCTGTTTATTTTGAAAACACTGATTTCCTGACACGCCATGTGGAAAACTTCTTCGAACACATAGACATCATAGTGGAAAAACCGCTGACTAAAGCCGGCGACACCATCGAAGAATTTTCCATACGTGCATCGGTAAATGCTTTTCGTATTGCTGCGATATGCCTACACCTATACAAGGTGGAACAAGCTGAAAACAACACTATTACCAACGACGAAATAGAGCGAAATGTGGTGCAGATTTATAGATTTGCGGTCTATTATATTTTGAACAACACGTTGTTCCAATTTGGTGCCAAACACGACGACGCTGTGCAACGCCTGAATGCTATGAGAGCTGCCGAAAACGACTTGTCCGGCATTGGGCTCTACGACTTTATGGATTGGCAGTTCTCGTTTCGCGACTTGGCCAGAACGATGTCAAAAGCCAACATGGTTAGCGACCCAAAACACAGAATATCACAATGGAAGACATGGAACATGATAACCGAAACCGACGTGGGGCAGTACGAAAAAATACCGATAGAAGAACATAAAGCTCATAAAACAAGCTCATAAGATAATAACTCTTTTGTCCTTAGGCTTTAGTCTTAAAAAAAACATTGAATTATGCATATAACAACATCAACATTTACAGGCAATCGCTATGATATTTTGTCGGTTGCGTCCCGCTTGGGTTTACATGTGGAAAGAAACAAGTGTTTGTGTCCTTTTCATTCGGACAAACATCCGTCTATGACATTCCGTGCCAACTATTTCCGTTGTTGGAGTTGTGGCGTTCATGGCGATTCTATCACCTTGGTTCGTCGCTTGCTAGGCCTCAGCTATGGTGAATCTTTGCAATGGCTGGACGGCAACGGCATTGCCGGTGCTCAGCCGGTTGTGTTGGAGGCTCGTGCTTCGGAGGTGCAGAAGGCTGATAGGGTGGTGGATTTTTCGACATATCGTTATCTTTTCGACAATCCGATTCTGACGGATGTGGCTAAACGTTTCCTATTTGACCAACGCCGTTTGGACGAAAAAGTAATATCCGACTTGCGTGTTTCTTCGAATCATTCGCACCTTGTCATCCCATATTTTGCCGAAGACGGCGACAGTCTGCTGGGCATTCAGTGGCGTTATTTGGGCAATGACAGTCGTGTTCCTCGCTTCAATTTTGCTCGAGGGTCGAAGCCGGTGGTGTATAATTTGCCGGTGTTTGGCTGCTTGGAATCGTCGGAGAAGCTGTATATTGCCGAGGGCACTTCGGACTGTTGGGCGTTGCTCAGCTCGGGCAAAAAGGCTGTGGCTGTGCCTAGTGCCACAACGTTGGCGGCAGCCTCGTCGCATTTCCAAAGGGTGCAGAAGCATAAGAATCTTCATATTTTCCCCGACCGCGATATGCCTGGCGAAAACCTTTTTATCCAACTCAAAAGCCTTGCTCCGCAAATCGTCCGTCATCAGTTGCCTCCGGGATGTAAGGATTTTGCCGAAGCTTTCGTGAGGTTTAGTTAAGGCAATTAGTCATATTTGAAATAGAAAGTAAAGATATTATGAATATAAAAATAGAACGAAGAATAGACAATGGCAAAGTTATAGATGGTTTTTTGACCATCAATGCCGAAAAGATTTGTGACTGTGCGGAGAACTCTGCACATGCGTTGGCTCCGGGCCGATACAATATATATATGCATCGTTGCGGGCAGCTAGGCCGCCGAATGCCTATGGTGAATTTCGACGACGACGATTATAAGCAGGTGGAATGCGACGAGTGTTGTGAGTGTCATCCGCTTGAGTATGTGGACAAAAACACTAATCTGCCGTGCTATTGCCCGATGTTTTCTGCTGGAAACGGTGCTTACAGCCGAAAGGACGGCAGCATTCTTGTGGGCGAATATGTGGCTCCGGGATGTCTCATACACACTCAGAAGCATTTCGATGCACTCTTCGACCGCATACGTGCCACTCTGAAACGCGGAGCAAAAGTGACGCTAACCGTGTTGGAAAGTTCTAACTTTAAATGTAGGAGTTGGTAGCTGAATGTTAGGAGTTTATAGTTTGTAGTTGCCTAAATGAGCAAGGATGCCAAGAAGTCTTAAAAAGTCAAAAATTTTGTCCCACTTTTTGATGTTCAGAATTTGGGACAAAAGGCTTCGGTGGAGGAAAAACTTCGTAATTTTGCATTGTAAATCAAAGGAATTATTAATCAAAAATCAATCGTAACATTATGTCAATCAAAGTAAAAGCTCAAGAACGTAATATTTCGTTCGACAAAAACGTAGAAGAATACGCTTACGTATTAACAACCGACCTCTATAGTCGTTTGACTGAGGAAAAAGTAATCCAAGAAGCTGCCTCTCATAGTGGCATATCTGCAGGGATGTTGAGGGCTTCGTGTGCGGCCGTGTCCGATGTGCTTATGAGTTGGATTTCAGAGGGTCACTCTGTTTCTATCCCTTGTTTGGGCACTATGCGTCTAGGCTTGTCGTCCAAGTCTGTGACCAACGTCAAAGATGTTGCTACCGACCTTATCACCTCTCGCAAGGTCATTTTCACACCGTCGGTGGAAATAAAGAATGCGTTGGCAAACACCTCGTTCAGCATTAGTTGCTACGACCGTACCGGCAAGCTCGTTAAGCGTGTGGACGCTGACACCGACAGTATTCCTAGCGACCCCGATCCTGAAACTCCAAATGAGGGAGGCGGAGGAAACTCTAATCCAGGTGGCGATTTTGTAGGATAGAAAAAAAATTAGTAGTTAGTAGTGTGTAATTAGTAATTTTGGCTTCGCTTTTCGATTAAAACTTTCAACCAATCATTGCTCTTTACTCACTACTTATTACTTTTTGCTCAAAAAAAAGTGGATTATGAAAACGACGATACAATTAATAGTAGCAATTGTGCTTTGTGGATTTGGGTTGCTGCTTATGCTGACAAGTTTTTTTATGCCGCCTCATGGGGCTATAGATGGCAGCGTGCTTGTAGCCACGGGCGAGGTGTTCACCTTCAGCGGTGCATTGCTAGGAATTGATTATAAATACAAAAGATAAAAGAAAAACTAGGAACATGAGAAGAATAGATATGATAATATTACATTGCAGTGCCACTAAAGAGGGGCAGCATTTCACTGCAAAAGATATAGATTATTGGCACCGCCTACGCGGATACACTATGATAGGTTATCATTTTGTAGTTCTGCTAGATGGCAGAGTGGAAGAGGGTCGCCCATTGACGATGGTAGGTGCTCACACCTACGGCCATAATACTCACAGCATTGGGGTTTGCTACATTGGTGGTTTGGACATCGACGGCAATGCTAAGGACACGAGGACTGTGCCTCAACGCCAGGCATTGGAGAAGCTCATCGCCGACCTCCAACAGCGATTTCCTAACGCTACAGTGCATAAACACAATGAGTTTGCCAACAAGGATTGTCCGTCTTTTTAAGAACTGTTAGCTGTTATATTTGCAATTTTGAAAAATAATATTTGGGCTTCCGCTTTGTATAGATGTTGCCAAAGTGCTGTTTTCTAACGGCGGAAGTTTTTTTTATGGCAATTTCTAAAAATTGCTTTGCAAGTGATTTACGGAATTTTCTTGAGTATAGCGCGGGCTATGCGACCTTAAAAGAAATAGAAAGATTCCAAGAAAAAAACGTAAATGTTGCGAGTAAGCGAGTAAAGAACTTAGCTATTTAGAGCAATAGCAACATCGACAAAGTCAACCACGCAAAAGTTTCAAAGAACATTCTTTGGTTTATCCGAAACGTGGAATTTTTAGAAGTTGCCTTATGGTAAAAGAAAATAGATTATGGAATCGAAGATACAATTAATAGGATTTTTTGCGGTGAGTTTGCAGTCGTGTTGCAGTGTGGAAAAGATTGGGGTAGGAGCTTCGTCGGACACGGTTTTCATTGCTCGCCATCATTACGATAGTGTGCTGATAGACAGGCATACTGTAGTGGAAACTTTTGGCGACACGGTGTATATAGACCGCACAAAAACCGAGCGTCGTTATTGCTTGCACACCGACACTTTGTGGCTTTCGCATGCCGACACTGTGGTGCTTCCCGTCATAAAAGAGCCGCCTAATGCGTTGCCTACGAGGGTGGATGTGAGCCTTTGTGCTGCACTTTTGGTTGGCGTTGTAGTGGGTTTGTGGCTACTGACGATGAAGAAAAAGGGTTAGAAGAATTTGATAAGTATAGGGTCTCTAACTTTGAGGTGTAGCAGTTGTTCGGCAGAAGCAATCTTAAGCCCAACGACGATGTAGCCAGTGGAAGAGGCCGTAACGACCATCTCGGAGTCTTTACTAGCACTGCCAAAGGAGTCGAAAATGGTGGAAAACTTCTTTTCTTCGCTTTGTATGCACACCGAAAAAGAGCGATTTCGGGATATTTCGGCAAATTTTTCGTAGGTTACGTTTAGGTATGCGTTGCCATACGAGTCGATGTACATGATGTATGCTCTTATGCTGTTCTCGTCGTTAATGTAAGTTATGGCTTGCGATTTGTTTAGCTCATCTTTTCGAGGACCAATTTTTTCAAGAGGCAAACCTTGAGCTATCATAGCAGCCACTTTGCAAAACAAGTCGTAGGCTGCAAAGTTATAGAAATATGAATCCCAGTGTACGTCGATTTCCACAGCGGTGGTAAATTTGTCGCCAAAAATGCTGTATGGAATTTTGTTGTCGGTACATATATAGTATTGTTCTTGATATTCTACGACCACGAAGTTGTCGGTCTTTGTAATAAAAGAACGTACGTCGATGATGTGTATAGTACCCTTAGGGAAGTTGGGACAAGCGTTTTTTACAACAAAGGATGTGCTAGTCAAATCAAACGGTTCAATGCCGTGTGTAATGTCTACCACGTTTACGCCCGGAATAGTCGAGTATAATTTACCTTTTACCATTCCGGCAAAAAAATCTTTATTGCCCCAATCTGTTGTAAGAGTTACTATTTGCATAAATATTTCTGTTGAAAATGTTCCTGTTTTGTGGGTGCAAAGATACAAAATAAAAATAGAATTTCGATTTGCGAGGGCTACTTTTTTTTGATTTATCTTTAAAATATTGGAACTGAAAAACCTATCGACGACTTTTTTTTGGGGGGCGTGCCAAGGTGTGGACTGAAAAAAAAGAGAGAACGTTTAAGCTCTCTCTTATATATAATATTGTTGATGTTATTCAGCCATTAGTGATTCAATTTCGTCCACTGTTTTAGGAATAGGTTTTCCAAGCACACGACAACCAGTTTCGGTCACAAGAAGGTCGTCTTCTATACGAATGCCACCAAAGTCTTTGTACTTTTCAAGTTCGTCGAAGTTGATGAATTGAGCGTTAGTACCGTCTTTGTGCCATTTGTCGATAAGAGCAGGGATGAAGTAACATCCAGGTTCGTCGGTCATGACAAAGCCTGGTTGGAGTTTACGACCCAAACGCAAGAAACCAAGACCAAATTGTTGGCTTCGTATGGTTTCGTCGTCGTAGCCTACGTTTATTTCGCCGTAGTTTTCCATGTCGTGCACGTCAAGACCCATCATGTGTCCTAATCCGTGAGGCATAAGGATAGAGTGAGCGCCGTTGGCCACGATGTCGTCGACATTACCTTTTAGGATGTTAAGGTCTTTATATCCTTGAGCTAGCACTTTAGACATTTGAGTGTGTACTTCTTGATATGTGATGCCTGGTTTGGTTATTCTTATGGCTTCCATGTTTGCTGCAAGAACAATTTCGTATATGGCTTTTTGTCTTGCGTCGAATTTTCCACCTACAGGCACGGAGCGAGTGATGTCGCTACAGTAGTGCATAGGAGTTTCGCAACCGGCATCCATCACAAGCATACGTCCGATTCGTAGTTCGTTGCTATGGTTGTGGTTGTGCAATGTTTGTCCGTTGATGGTCATAATAATAGGGAACGACACAGGGCCGCCGTTGGCAAGGGCTATACCTTCCATAGCACCGGCTAGTTCATATTCGTAGCGTCCGGGCATAGCCATTTTCATGGCAGTGGTGTGCATCTTGTAGGCAGTGTCGATAGCTTTTTCTATTTCTACGATTTCTTCGGCACTCTTTATGGAGCGTTGTTTTACGCAGGCATGAATAAGTTCCAATGAAGCATAGCGGTTTACGTGGCTTTGGCTTATACCTAATAGGTTGCTTATCTCCATTAGGTTTTTCATGCGGTATGGAGGCAAGTAGTGGATTTTTCTTCCACATCCGATGGCTTTGTTCACCACGTCGGTAAGGGCTGCTTTAGGAGCGGAGTTGGTTACTCCTACGCTGGCTGCCAATTCTTTTACTGAAGGAAGGTTGCCCATCCATATAATGTCGTCGAGGTCGTAGTCGTTGGCAAAAATCCAGTCTTCGCCGCTGTCGCAGTCTAGCACGCCAATAAGGTCTTCGCGTTGAAGGCCAAAGAAGTAAAGGAAAGTACTATCTTGGCGGAAAGCGTAGGTGTTGTTTGGGTAGTTGAAACTGGCTTCGCCGTTGCCTTGAATAATTATAAGACCGTGTTTTACGTCTTTACGCAGTTGTTCTCTGCGAGCTATGTATGTTTCTTTGCTAAACATAATTCTTGTATTTTATTGATAAAAGCAAGAAAGTCTGTGGCACTGAAAAAAAAGACGTTAATCCACAGACTTCCGAGTTCTTTGACTTATTGAATAGATTTTAAAATTTCCAAAGTGTGTTGCCAAAACATTTCTACGGTTTTAATTTCCACACGTTCGTCGGGCGAGTGTACGCCTCTTAGTGTAGGGCCGTAAGAAATCATGTCCATACCTTCATACTTTTCGCCTATAAGTCCGCACTCAAGACCTGCGTGTATAGCACGCACTATTGGTTGCTTTCCGAAAAGGCGTTGGTATGCATCAACGGCGGTTTTCAATATTTTGCTATCGGGGTTTGGAGTCCATCCCGGGTAGCCGTCGCCGTGAGTAACATGGGCACCGATAAGGCGGAATGTGGCTTCAATCTTTTCGGCGGCAGCACGTTTGGCACTTTCTACGGAGCTGCGTTGGCTTGTGGTGATGTATATTTTTTCATCGTCCATTTTTACGGAAGCCAAGTTGGTGGATGTTTCCACAAAGTTTGGTATCTCGCGCGACATTGCAAGCACACCATGAGCACAAGCGTATAGAGCATTGAGCAAGTTGGCTTGAGTTTTGCGATCCATAAGGTATGCAGGCATGTCGGTACATTCTGTAGTCACCTTAAGGTTTGGCTCGGTGGTGCGGAATTCGTATTGTACAGCTTTTTCGAAAGCTTCTACATTGGATTTCCATGTTTCGGCATTTTTTGAAGGAATGGTAATGATGGCGTATGCTTCGCGAGCAATGGCGTTGCGAAGGTTGCCGCCGTCTATTTTGGCAATGCGAAGGCCAAGTTCGTCGGTAGCACGCCATAGTATGCGAGTGATGATTTTGTTGGCACATCCAAGTCCTTTGTTGATGTCGTCGCCGGAGTGACCACCTTTAAGGCCGGATACTTTGATGATGAATGCAGTAGTGTCTTTTTCTACGCAGTCTTTGTCGAAAGTAAGATCCACAGTAGTGTCGATTCCGCCGGCACAACCTATGAATATCTCGCCCTCGTCTTCCGAGTCGAGGTTAAGAAGTATTCGGCTCTTAAGCCAGTTGTTTTTCAAAGCGAAAGCACCGGATAGTCCGGTCTCTTCATCTACAGTGAAAAGACATTCTATAGGTCCGTGTTCTATGTCGTTGGAAGCAAGGATGGCAAGTTCAGTAGCCACACCAATGCCGTCGTCGGCACCAAGAGTAGTGCCGTCGGCTTTAAGCCATTCACCGTCGATAACAGGCACTATTGCATCCTTTTGGAAGTCGAAAACTTTGTCGCTGTTCTTTTCGCAAACCATGTCGATATGCGATTGAAGACACACCCAAGGACGGTTTTCCATACCTTTGGTAGCATTTTTGCGGATAAGTACGTTGCCCACCTCGTCGGTAAGGGTTTCCAATCCGTGGTTTACACCAAATTCAATCAAATATTTTGTAATGAGTTCTTCGTGTTTTGAAGGTCTTGGTATTCGCATTACTTCGCCAAAATAATGCCATATCACTTCTGGTTGTAACTTTTCTAATATATTCATGTTGTGTATGTTTTGTTTTAAAAAATATGCCTACATCAATAAACGTGTAAGCTTTCTTATAGTTTGCAAAGATACAAAAACTTTTCGATAAATGAAAGATTAAAGTGTGCCACGCGTGCATTTGGTGTCATATTCTTTGTTTAGGGAGCAAAAGTTTCGTTGGGCCAATGGGGTGTATAGGCGGTTGGTAAGCGTTGTTGTTCAGCGGTGTAGCTCATAGCCATGGAAGTCCGAGAACAGCCTTTAGGTCCATCATCATTTTATGACGAAAAAGGGTGAGAGTAGCAGCTTTTTACCTCCTTTTTTTGCCGATATACTATTTTTAAAAACAGCTCATAGACTAAAAAGCACTATCTTTCGTTATTATGCTGTAAATTTGAATAAGAAGACATTTGAAAGAGATAGTTAAAATATTGATTTGTGCGTCATTAGTGCTTATAACACCGCTAGGGTATTCGCAGATTTTGAATCTGTCAAATTTTGACAAGAATACCTTGCACTATGGAATATCCGTGGGCTACATGCAGTCCAAGTTTGTAGTAGATTATACCGAGGACGATGCTATAAGGGATAAAATACAAGGTGTTACATCTTATTATATACACGGCTTTCATATATCCATCATAGGTGATTTGCGAATAAACGATTATATGAACTTGCGTCTTATACCGGGAATCTCGTTTGTGGATAGGGAGTTGTCCTACGCCTTGTCGGATGCCTTTGCGTCATTGACACATACGCCCGAGCGAAAACGATTTGTAGAATCGGTGTATGGCGACTTGCCGTTGGAGCTGAAACTGAGGTCGCAAAGATGGAACAATTTTCGCCCCTACATTATTACGGGAATGAAGTATGGCTTCGACTTTGCGTCGCTGAAAAATAATAAAAACCGAAACGATGAATCCATCATTCGCCTAGCGTCGAGTGATTTCAGCTACCTCATGGGTGCCGGGTTCGACTTTTATTTTCAGTATTTTAAATTCGCCATAGAATTAAAAATGGGCTTTGGCCTCGTGGATTTGCTAATACCCGACGATACGTATTACACCCAATCCATAAACAGCATTAATTCTAGGTCATTTATTTTAAGTATCACTGTAGAGGGCTGATTTTATTTATGAAGAAAACTATTGAATTGACTTTGATGCCAGAGCAGTATTTCGTTGAAAAACGAATGTATCAAGCTGTTGCAAGGCATTTAAAACTTGATGATAAGGATGTAAAACACGTGAACGTGCTGCGTCGGTCCATCGATTCGAGGCGTTCTAAGGTCTATTACCACGTTACGGCAGAGGTGTATACACATTCCGATGTGTACAAAAAAGAAATCATACAAGTCAATTATAAAGACGTAAACCAAGCCGAACCGCTGATAATAGTAGGAGCAGGCCCTGCAGGGCTGTTTGCCGCCCTCAGAGCGTTGGAAGTGGGGCTGAAACCTATAATATTAGAACGTGGCAAAAACGTGAAAGACAGAAAGTACGACATTGCCAAGCTGACGAAAGAGGGGATAGTGAACTCCGATTCCAATTGGTGCTTTGGCGAAGGCGGTGCCGGCACTTACTCCGACGGAAAACTCTACACCCGCTCCACCAAACGTGGAAATATAACCGACGTGCTAAACAAATTCATAGAGCATGGAGCCTCCGAAGAAATAACCATAGATGCACATGCCCACATAGGCACCGATAGGCTTTCGGGTATTATTGCCAACATCCGCGAAACTATTGAAAACTACGGTGGTGAATATCATTTCAGCACTCGCGTGGTGGACCTTATGGTGCAAGACGGCAAAGTGATGGGCGTAAAAACCGCCGACGGTGCTAGCTACGAGGGCGTAGCAGTAGTGTTGGCCACCGGGCATTCCGCTCGCGACGTGTATGAACTCTTCTACAAAAAGAATTGGAAAATAGAAGCCAAGCCCTTTGCTATGGGTGTGAGGGTAGAACATCCTCAGGAGCTGATAAACAGCATACAATATCACGGCGAAAACTATTCGTCCTATCTTCCACCAGCCACCTACAGCCTTGTCACTCAGGTAGAAAATCATGGTGTATTCTCGTTCTGCATGTGTCCGGGAGGCATAATAGTGCCGGCGGCCACTGCCGAAGGTCAACAGGTGGTGAACGGCATGTCCAATTCGCGACGAAATTCGCCATACGCCAATTCGGGAATCGCCGTCACTGTGAATGAAACCGATTTGCCATCAGAATATTCTCAGCACGGACCGCTGTCGCTCCTTAGATTTCAGCAAGATGTAGAACGCTCCATGTTTGCCGCAGCAGGCAACACCATAAAAGCTCCTACTCAGCGGCTGAATGATTTCTGCAACGGAAAACAGTCCAAACGTTTGAATAAATGCTCGTACATACCTGGCTGTGTGGAAGCTCCGCTTCACGAGCTCATGCCTCCATTCATAGTGAAATCTTTGCAACAAGGTTTCCGCTTTTTTGGAAGTAGAATGAAAGGTTTCTACACCGAATCGGCTAATGTGTTGGCAGTAGAAAGTCGCACATCCAGCCCCGTAAGGATTCCCCGAAAAGAGGACTACGAGCATGTGCAACTCGAAAACTTATACCCATGTGGCGAGGGTGCGGGCTATGCCGGAGGCATAATGTCCAGTGCCATAGACGGTATAAACTGCGTAAACGCCATTGCACGAAAAGCCAATTTGACAATGGAATAAAAACAATAACACACTAGCACCATCCCTCATTTGCATAAACGATGTGTGCTAGTGATTTTTCTGAAAAACAGTAGATTTTACACTAGGATATGAGCCTTAAATTTTCATCCGGAGGGAGATGAAATTACATCCTGAGGAAAATCCAACTGCATCGTGATGTAGATAAAATTTCCTCGCGAGGAAAAACGGAGGACACATACGGTAGGAAAAACATTTTCGGAACGTAAATTTTCTCAAGGCAACTTCTAAAAATTGCTTTGTAGGTGGTTTGCGGAATTTCACTAGAAAGATTTCTACTTTCTTTTGATTGAGCATAGCGGGCTATGCGATTGAAAAAGAAATAGAAAGATTTCGGTGAAAAACGTAAACCACACAAAAGTTTAAAGAAGATTTCTTCTATCTTACTTAAACGTGGAATTTTTAGAAGTTGCCTATACTTACCAACACACATAGAAAATCTATCATAAAACCATCTACAAAGCAAATTTCAAATATACAATTAATGCTCAAAACATAGTATTGTTTAGTCTATTATCACTTCTACTTTAATCTTAGTTTGACACAGGTCTGATGGTAAGTCCACTAGCACGACTCATATAAGATTCACAATTAACATGAGAAATAGTTCCTAACATTGTTTCATA
>JAFZEK010000356.1 GCA_017560705.1 Bacteroidales bacterium
CATTGAAGCGTTACATAGAAGATGGAACAGAGACTGGTGAGGTGTGTCCGGAATGCGGAGGCAAGATAATTTATACTGGTGGATGTAAAGAATGTAGCAATAAATGCGGTTGGTCCAAATGTAGTTAATGTATGAAATATGCATAAACAAAAAACTCTTTAGTGGTTTTCTAAAGGGTTTTTTGTTTTAGTTGGATTATATAATATAACTTTTTGTTCGGTTTACTTGTTTATCATGTATGAAAAAGATGTATAAAATAAATAAGATGGGATTGCTACCCTTTATATTGGTGGCTATAGTGCTAGGCATAGTGAGTGGAATGTTTTTCCCTAAGTGGTTAGCGCAGGTATTTGTTACATTCAATGGGCTTTTTAGTCAGTTTTTGGGCTTCATCATTCCCCTTTTGATATTTGGATTAGTGTCTCCAGCTATTTCGAATATAGGGTCGAAGGCCGGTAAGATGCTGCTCATTACAGTGATTATAGCATACGGAAATACTTTGCTTTCTGGTTTTTATGCTTATTCTATTTCGGATGTATTTTTCCCCTCAATGGTGGAAAAGTACAATTTTGATTCCTCGGCGGAAGGTAATGTGTTGTCGCCATTTTTTACTATTGCTATTCCTCCTATAATGGGAGTTATGAGTGCTTTGGTACTTTCTTTTGTTATGGGATTAGTGTTGGCTCATTATCCTAATTCAATGTTGAAACAGGTGTTGGATGATTTTCAATTGGTGATAGTAAAGGTTATTGAAAAAGTAATTATACCATTGTTGCCTATATATATATATGGTATATTTTTGGAAATGAGTTTTAATGGAACAGTATATCATATATTGTCGGTTTTTGCCAAGATAATAGGAGTTATATTTTTAGCACATGTCGTATTGCTTATTTTGCAGTATGTAGTAGCGGGATTGGTAGTTAAGAAGAATCCATTAAAGCTTTTGGCAACGATGTTGCCAGCTTATTTTACAGCGTTGGGTACGCAGTCTAGTGCTGCTACGATACCTGTTTCATTGGCTCAGACAGTAAAAAATGGAGTAAAGAAAGAGATAGCTGATTTTGTTATACCACTATGTGCTACAATACATTTATCGGGTTCTACTATGAAAATAGTAATGTGTGCCTTAGCATTGATGTTGGTGCAAGGTATTCCTTATAATTTTGGATTGTTTGCGGGCTTTATATGTATGCTTGGCGTAACGATGGTGGCAGCACCGGGTGTGCCAGGTGGTGCCATAATGGCAGCATTGGCTGTATTGAATTCTATTTTAGGTTTTGATGAAAATATGCAAGCTTTGATGATTGCTTTGTATATAGCTATGGATAGTTTTGGAACGGCTTGTAATGTTACAGGTGATGGTGCTATTGCCCTGGTAGTAAATAAAATTCTTGGTAAAAAATCGGAAGATTAAGATATATAGTTATAGTGTTATTGGCTAAAAGAAGATATAGAGATGAAAGATTTTTTTAAAATGCTGTTTGCCTCTTGTTTGGGCAATATATTGGTTTTTGTAATTGGAATTTTTATAGTTATAGGCTTAATAGGTGGAATTATTGCAAGTGCTTTATCTATTTACAAAGATGGCAATTCTACATTTGTGGTAGAGGATAATTCTGTTTTAAGGTTGGATTTGAATAAAACTATTTTGGAGCGTACGCCATCAGAATTGGAGAATTACATAAATACAAACCAAGTGATGGGATTAGATGTTGTTTTAAAATCTATATACAGTGCCAAGAATGATGACAAAATAAAAGGTATTTATTTGAAAACTTCGGGAATGTATAATGGTGGTTGGGCTGTTACCGAAGAAATTAGAAATGCTTTATTGGAGTTTAAAAAAGAAGGAAAATTTGTTTATTCTTATAGCGATATTTATGGACAGAAAGCCTATTATTTATCTTCGGTGGCTGATTCTGTGTATATAAATCCATCTGGAGTATTGGAATTTAAGGGTATCGGAGCCGAAACTCTCTTTATAAAAGATTTATTGGATAAGTTGGATGTAGATGTGAAACTGATACGTCCGTCTACAAACTCATTCAAAAGTGCAGGTGAAATGTACACTATGAATAAGATGAGTGAAGCTAATAAAACCCAAATAAGAGCGTACATAAAAAGTATTTGGAATCATGTGTTGGAGGATATATCTCATTCTAGAAATATATCTGTGAATGAATTGAATACAATAGCGAATGATTTATCTGCTTATCTTCCTCAGGATGCTTTAGAAAATAAATTGGTAGATAAATTATGTTTTGAACATGATGCTTTGGTATCTGTTGCTCAGATTTTGAATATTGAAGACAATAATCCAAGTGATATAAAATTTGTGAGTGCAGCAAATTACGTTAAGTCGTTGAATGAAGAATTAGATTTACAACGAATTAAGGATAAGATAGCTATAATATATGCACAAGGCGATGTATTACAAGGAAAGGGTACGGGTGTCAATGTTTATTCATCTAATATTGTAAATGCTATTGAAAAGGCCGTATCTAATGATGATGTAAAAGCTATAGTATTGAGAGTAAATTCACCAGGAGGTGCTGTTATTGCATCAGAAATCATGACTAATGCAGTAGTTAGAGCCAAAGAAAAGAAACCAATAGTTGTGTCGATGAGTGATGTAGCGGCTTCTGCCGGTTATGAAATATCTTGTTATGCAAATAAAATAGTGGCTATGCCTACTACTATAACAGGTTCTATAGGTGTTTTTGGCATTTATCCAGAAGTAGGAACAATGTTGAAGAATAAATTTGGAATAACTTCTGATACAGTTCTTACTAATAAAAATTCTGCTGCATTATCTACAATGAGACCACTATCGAGAGAATCTCAGATGTTACTTACTCGCAATGTTGAGAATTTCTATAAAACATTTTGTTCTAGAGTTGCCGAAGGACGGAATTTATCAGTGAAGTATGTGGATAGTATAGCTAGGGGTAGAGTATGGACTGGTGTTGAAGCTAAGAAGCTAGGATTAGTTGACGAATTAGGTGGATTAGATGTTGCTTTAAGATTGGCTGCAGACGAAGCTGGGGTAGAACATTATTCAGTAATAGTTTATCCAAAAGAAAAGGATGCAATAACTCAGTTAATGGAAATTATTGGAGACGAAGGATTGACTATGAAATATGAGATTTTTAATCCAGATGTTGAGGTATTTCAAAATTGGATAGAGAAAATTGCTAATATGGAATCAGTGCAAGCTAGATTGCCATATTATATTGATTTTTAGTTATTCGTCAAAGTTATATCTAAGAATGTAACACTAAAGAAACTAAGTCTATTACTTTTATATAATATGTAATATAGTTGTTTTTAGAATATTGACAACGATGGAAAATATTGGGTTTTAGAATTATTGGATATAACTTGTTCAAGCAAGTTAAAAATAGCATTGTTTCAATGTGCTTTTGATTAAATATGATAGAGTTTTGATAGATAATATAGATATAAAATATAAATTACATAGCCTACAGTATGAATTCAGATCGCTTTGAAAATTACGGTTTAAAATTGAAGAATTTGGTTTTGCGTTTCGAAACAATGATTACAGATAATCGAGATGAGTATTTTGATGTTGCCGATTTGGAGATAGTGATGGACTTCTATTTAGATTCAAATGATGTGATTATGCTTGAGAAAGCAGTGTCATACTCTGAACTACTTTTCCCTGATGCTGTGCCTGTAAAATTGCGTAAAGCACAGTTATTAAGTATAAAAGGTGCTTTAGATGCAGCTTTGAATATATTGAAAGATTTGGAACAAATAGAACCTGAAAATTCTGATGTACTGTATTCTTTAGGTGTTGTTTTTAGTCAAATGGAAGATCATCTTCTAGCGATAGAATATTTCCAAAAAGCTTCACTTGATAATACTGATTTAGAAGCGATATATATTAATTTAGCACAAGAATATAGAGCTTTAAATCAATTGGAAAATGCTATAGTGTACTACAAAAAAGCTTTGAAAGAAAATCCAGATGATGATGCTACTATATTGGATTTATCTCTTGCTTACGAAGCTTTAGATATGTCGCATGAAAGTATAGAATATTTCCGAGGATTTTTGTCGGAACACCCATATTCTAAATATGCATGGTTTTATCTTGGAATAACATATTTGAATATTAGTCTATATGAAAAGTGTGTATCTGCAATGGATTATGCTTTGGCTATAGATGAAAAATTTGTAGGAGCTTATATTGTAAAATCTGATTGTTATAGGTTTAGAGAGGATTATAAGGAAGCTGTATCGATACTTACAGATGCTTTATTGCGAATAAATAATAATTTAGATAAAGAGCTGGTGTATTATAATTTAGGTACTAATTATTTGAAGATGTCTAATTTTGATATGTCGGTTATTTATTTGAAGAAAGCTGTGGATATAAATCCTTATAGATTTGATTCGTGGTTGCAACTTTCTATTTCTTATGCAGCTTTGGAGGACTTTACTTTAGCTTTGGATTGTTTGGAGAGAGCTTTGGACAATAGTATAAGAGAACCAGATTTTCTATTGAAGGTTATGAAAATATATTTGAGTATGGAAGAATGTGAAAAAGCAGAGAATCTAGCTATTGAGTTGTTTGAAAAATATCCCGACAATGTTCTGTTGCTTATTCAGGCTTTACATGATTTTCTAAATGCTGGATGTTATGAAGAAGCTCTTAGGATGAGTAATTTAATTGAAGCAGATGATGAAACTGAGGCCGAATTAAATATGATTAAAGCTGTTTGTCACTACAAATTAGGCAATAAAGCTGAGGCTTATGATTCATTTAGAGCTTATATGATGGATGAAAAATCTCAAAAAACATTTCCTCAAATATTTGATTTCTGCGAAGAAATGAGAACTGATTTAGAGATATTCAATATCATAACTACTAATATAATGAAATTAAATTAGGCAACTTCTAAAAATTCCACGTTCTATGAAATGTTATTATGAAATGAAAGAACTTTTGTGAGATTGACTTCGTCGATGTTGCTATCGCTCGAAAAAGCAAATGCTTAGGCATTGCTTTTTACTCGCTTACTCGCAATGTTTACGTTTTTTCTTGTAATCTTTCTATTTCTTTTTCAATCGTATAAACCGCTATGATGGGTCAAAAGAAAGTAGAAATCTTC
>JAFZEK010000357.1 GCA_017560705.1 Bacteroidales bacterium
AAAAGAGATAGTTATGAAAATATCCTATTTATCAAATAAGCTAGAAGAATTAGAAACAGCATTTTTAGAGTTGGATTTTCCATTGTTGGTGAGTCAGGTATTGTCGGCTGCTCCATGGAGTCGCAAGATAGCTGCGTTCTTTTCTATAATGCCTGTACTCTCTGTCTACAGCACTCGTTTGCGGGTCAAGTATTTTTACGACAACTACATCTCTGGCTGCCAACTTATGGTGTTCGTTATTGGAGGGCAATCCACGGGCAAAGGTGCCTTGGATTTTCTTCAAAACATGTTGGCTTCCAAATTGCTAGAGCGTGATGGTGCTCAGCGTGCTATAGAAAACGATTTCAGATTGAAGACTAAAGAAATGAGCGACAGGGCTAAAGCCAAACTCACACCGCCCACTATTGCTGTTATGGTGTTGCCGCCGTCTACTTCGCGTTTCCAAATTTGTCTTCGTGCTAACGACCATTATAGGTTGTATAACGATACTTTGTTCTTCTACCAAACCACCCCGGAGCTAGATGCCATTACTGATGCCTATGATACTAAGTTTGCCGACCTTCGTACTGTGTCGCGCATGGCTTATGATCTCAATGCTCTTTATGGTATAGAACATAAAAACATTGATGGCATCAATGGCTTTGTAAACATCAATGCTTCGTATCTTTTCTTTGGCACTTTGAATGCGTTGAACACTTATTTCAACAAGGCGGCTCTGATGAACGGCAACATTTCTCGTTCCATTATTGTAGGTTTGGAACATAAAATTGGCGACGAACCTCCGGTGTTTAAGGATTTTTCCGACGACGATATGGCTGTGATAAACACTGTATTGGACAAGCTGATGAACAATATTTTCAACGAAGCTGACAATGCGTTGCACGATACCGTGCTCCTCGACCTTGATTTTCTACGCCCTCATGTGGATGCTTTTCAGAATGTGGCTAAAAACGAAGCCGTCAAAGCCCAATCGTGGGCTATTGAGGATTTTCGTAAGCGTAGTTCTTTATCTGCTTTTCGCATTGCTGCCATCTGTTTTAATCTCTATAATATCTCCAACGAGCTTTTGCCGGAAAATGAGCGTTTCAGCCAATGCCAAATTGAAGAAAACTCTATTACTATTTATAATTATTGTGCCTACTTTATCTTGAACTCTATGCTCGATTTTTATGGTAACCGTTACGACAAAATGATGAAAAAAGCCGGTGAGGTGAAGGCTGCCACCGAGGGTCATACTGTGCCTCTCTTCGACTATTTGCCTGATGAGTTTTCACGTCAATTTTTAGCTGCTGAAATTAAAAAGATTGGTTTTACGACTCTGGATATAGTTTTTATAAACAGATGGCTGAAGCAGGGTCGAATTGAAGACCTTGGTGACAATACTTATCGCAAAATCAAAAAAGTAAACAAGTTATGATTACGAAGGATATGATAGCTGAATGCCATGGCTTAGATATTAAGGCTGTGGCTCTTAGGCTAGGTTTGCAAGTGGAGCGAGGTGGTAGGGTTCTGTGTGTGTTTCACGACGATCATCGCCCTAGCATGAGTTTGCGTGGAGGCTATTTCCGCTGTTGGAGTTGTGGTGCTAAGGGCGATAGTATTTCGCTGGTGCGTAAGGTGTTGGGGCTGGATTTTGCTCAGGCTGTGGAGTGGCTGTTGGGTTATAGCTCTGGCACTGCCAAGCCTTCTGCCAAGCCGATGGCTTCGGAGCCTAAAGTAGAGGCTAGTCCTCTTGTGCCAAACTTGTCGGACTATCAGTATCTTTTTCAAAATCCTATACTCACATCGGAGGCTAGGTATTTTTTATTCGATCAGAGGCGTTTGAAGCACGAAGTGATTTTCGCTCAGCGTATAACGTCGAACCACGATTATCTTATAATACCGTATTTTGGCATGGATGGCACTACTCTGCTGAACATCCAGTGGCGTTATCTTGGAGCAGACAGGGATGTGCCTCGTTTTCTGTTTACAAAGGGTTGTAAACCTCAGATTTACAATTTGCCTGTCTTGGCTCATTTGCAGGTCGATGAGCCGTTGTATATCAGCGAGGGTATCAGCGATTGTTTGGCAATGCTGAGCTGTGGTTTTAAGGCTGTTGCAGTGCCTAGTGCCACCTTGTTGCGTAGCTCTTCGGGCTACGAGTTGCTTCGCAAGCACAGGAACGTTTATATGTGTCATGATAATGATGTGCCGGGCTTGGCACTCTTTGCTGAAATCAAAGGCTTATGCCCTTCGGCAACAAGAATTTATCTGCCAAAGACTTTTAAAGATTTTGGCGAAATGTATATGAAACTAAATAGTAACTAGTAATTTGTAATTACTCACTAAAAATAAATGTGTTATGAATATAAAAGTTGAAAGATATAAGAATAATGGCCGTGTTGTGGATGGCTTGTTGAAAATAAATGGTAAAACAATCTGTAGCACAGCTGAGAATGCGGAGCATTGCTTGGTAGAGGGAGTTTATGATGTGGAGCTTCATTATTGCAAACAATATCATAAGAGAGTGCTCATCGTAAACACGTTCGACGACAGTATCCGGTTAAGCAAAGACGAGGAGTGTGAGCTATGCGATCAGCTTGGCTTCGTGTGTCAAAACACTGATTTGCCATCTTTTTGCCCGATGATAAAGATGGGCAACGGTGCCTACAACCGCACTGATGGATCTATCTTGGTAGGCGAGTACATCGCCAATGGCTGTCTCATTCATCCCAAGAAGTATTATAGTGTCATCTTCGACCGTGTGCGTAAGGCGTTGAAGCGTGGCAAAAGAGTGAAAATGAAGATTTGTTAAACCCCCTCTAGTAGAGACGCGCCACCGGCACGTCTCCTCTCCTCAGCGCCACCGGCACGTTATTGGAGTGGTGCTGGTGGTGCGTCTTTACAGTATAAATATTAACCCTAGAAAAAAATGAAACGTATACTATTAATATTGTCATTGACGATGGTTGTTATAGATGGTTGCAGCAGTGTTGGCAAGGTTGGCTATGGCATAAAGGTGGACACGGTGTTTGTTTTCAAAGAGGTTTACGACAGTGTGTTTCACGACCGTTGGAAACATGTGTCTACCGCCGGCGACACCACAGTGGTGGAAATCCACAGCATAGAGCGTCATTTTAGGCATGTTTACGACACAGTTTACAGCTTTCGCCACGACACATTGGTGGTACATGAGCCATCGAAGATGGCTGTATCTGATGATGAACCGTTGGCTACTATAGGAATATGGCTTTTGGCGGTGGCTGTAGTGGTGCTTTTGTCGCGTCTCCTTTTCTCTGACAATTAAAATATTAAGAGCATGGTGGAAAAAAAGACAGACAAAAACCCACTGAAATCGAAAATTTTTACGTACATTTGCAATGTAAAACACGAAAGAATATATATGTCCGATATTATACAATTACTACCAGATTCAGTAGCCAACCAGATAGCAGCGGGAGAGGTGGTCCAACGTCCTGCATCGGCGGTTAAAGAGCTGTTGGAAAACGCTATAGATGCAGGAGCTACACAGGTGAAGCTGATAATAAAGGATGCAGGTCGCACGCTTATTCAAGTTATAGACAATGGCTGCGGCATGTCCGACACCGATGCACGTTTGTGCTTCGAGCGTCATGCTACATCCAAGATTCGCCAAGCTCACGACCTCTTCGTCATCCGCACCATGGGGTTCCGTGGCGAGGCATTGCCATCTATAGCTTCTGTGGCTCAGGTAGAACTGAAAACCAAGATGGCTAACGCCGAACTGGGTACTTGTATCATAATAGAGGGCTCGGAGATAAAGGAGCAAACGGCATGCCAATGTGCCAACGGCACGTCCATAGCCGTGAAAAACCTCTTCTTTAATATCCCTGCCCGACGAAGCTTCCTCAAAACCAACGCTATCGAGTTTAAGCACATTGAGGAAGAGTTCATCAGAGTGGCTCTGATTCACACCCATGTGTCGTTCTCCTTATACAACAACGACAAGCTGGTGTATCAGCTGGATAGCTCCAACCTGCATCAACGCATAACGGGGCTTTTTGGCGCTAGCTACAAACAACGCCTTCACCCTGTGGAAGAAACCACCGAGCAGGTGAAGATACGTGGATATGTGTGTAAGGCTGAATTTTCGAAGAAGTCCAGAGGCGAGCAGTATATGTTTGTAAACAACCGCTTTATCAAGAACTTCTATTTGAACAACGCCATCGAAAAAGCCTACTCCGATCTTTTGCCAGAAAAGACTTTCCCGTCCTATTTCATCAACTTGGAGGTAGACGCCTCTCGCATCGATGTGAACATCCACCCCACAAAAACGGAGGTGAAATTCTTGGACGAGGTCATCATCTATGCCGTGTTGCGTTCGGCAGTAAAACGCACTCTGGGGCAGTATTCGCTAGCCACAGAGTTTGAGTTCAACACCATCGATGGTCTCGACCTGAACCCTGCACCGGCTCCAAAAGGCTACGTGCCAAACGAACCTACGATAAGTGTGGACACGGCTTATAACCCCTTTAGCAGCACAGAAAAGAAGGAGAAGCCGACGAGGATGGGCAGCGGAATGTCCAACGCCTTCACCGACCCAACGCCGAGGGCTATGGAATGGGAAAAATTCTTCGAAATATCCAACGAAGCTGCCGACGAAGCAGAACCTTTGGATATGCCTCCGCCTGCCAATGAACCATTGTTTCAGGACGACGATGAGACTTCCGATACCGACATTCAAAGCCTTTCCACCAACGTTATACAAGTCTTTAACCGCTATATTGTGAGCAACATATCGTCGGGACTAGTGGTTATAGACCAGCAGATGGCACATGAACGCATACTGTATGAAACCTACTGCCAACAGGCTGCCACCGAGACGGCTTCGCAGCAGCTTATGTTTCCGGTGCAATGCAGCTTTTCGCCTGCCGATGCCGAAATCATAAACGAGATAACTCACGAGCTGAAAACTATAGGCTTCGACATAAACCCTTTGGGCAAAACGACGTTTGTAGTGTCGGCTATTCCAAGCACCATGGACGACAGCCACACGCAAGCCGTGCTAGACGATATACTGGACGACTACAAAAACAGCATGATGCAGAAATTCAGCGACAAGCACCACAGCATAGCCCTATCCATGGCCAAGCAAGGAGCCATAAAAAACGGCAAAAAACTAAAACAGGAAGAGATGCAGAACATAGTGGCACAGCTGTTTTCGTGCAAGATTCCAAACCTCTCGCCATCAGGCAAAAAAACTATGATAATACTAAAAGAAACAGACTTACTAGAAAATTTTAAATAGACATGAGCAACCAATATAGTCCGCAGGGTTTTAGAGTTTTACCTACAATAATCAAAAACTTGATAATCATCAACGTCATATTCAGCTTGGCAACCTTTGCTTTCAAGCGTACGTATGGAGTGGATTTGACCGACTATCTAGGTCTTTATTTCTTCAAAAGCGAGAACTTCCACTTCTTCCAATACATAACCTATATGTTTATGCACGGCGACATGACGCATCTGTTTTTCAACATGTTTTCGCTCTGGATGTTTGGTAGTGTGCTAGAAAACTATTGGGGTCCGAAACGCTTTTTGCTTTTCTATTTCGTCACAGGCGTAGGAGCGGCAGTGGTGCATACTATAGTTATAGGAATAGATTATTTTGGCATTCAGTCGGCCATCAACACCTATGCTGAAAATCCCAACCCCGAAGCTTTGGTGGCTTTGGTTCAAAACGAGCTTACAGCCATTCTGACACCCGAAAAAGTGGCCAACGTCAACGCTTTCTTGCGAGAATGGCAGATGAATATGCATAGTGGCACAGACTATGGCTATCAGTCGGTTGAGCTAGCCCAACAGCTGCTATCTGCCCGAGCCAATATACCTGTAGTAGGAGCTTCGGGAGCAGTGTACGGTATATTGCTAGCCTTCGGAATGACATTCCCAAACCAATATATCTACCTCTATTTCATTATGCCTATAAAAGCCAAATGGTTCGTGCTGGGCTACGGATTGATAGAGCTAGCCTCGGGAATATTCTCCTCCGGCGATGGAATTGCCCACTTTGCCCACCTTGGAGGTATGATATTTGGCTATTTCCTAATAAGATATTGGAAAAAACAAGACATCGAAAGGTGGGATATATAGTATTAATAAATGTCTAGTAATAAATAGTATAAACACGATACGAAGACTTTGTTGCATTTTTTTAACATCCATTGTTGGGTATAATGCTATAAATATGAAAAAGTCTTCGTATCTTTGCAAAAATATTAAAGCCAAAAACAAATGAAAAAAACACTATTATTTATCAGCTTGATAGCTGCAACAATGATTTCTAAAGCTCAGATAGATATTCTATATCAAGGCAATGTAGTGGCCGAGAGCGACACAATTGTGATAAATGAGAAATCTCCTAACGATGAGTGCATGTTGTTCTTGTCGTTCAAAAACAATCTAGATAGCAAAATAAATGTTATTGTATCATCTACTCACATTTACGGTTCGGAAGGTATTCGTGTGGAAAGTATGTGTGCAGGAGCATGTGTTCCTGGAACATCTACTAGCGTATTCTCCATTGAAGCTAACGAAACTTACGATGGCTTCGACGCCGGTATCGCAATAGATGGTGGATTGCCAATGGGCACTGAAACTATGATTCAGTTCACCATTCAAGACCAAAGATCATCTTCAAACAATGCTACTGTGTATGTGAAATATGTGATTAACCAATCCGGAATCAATACTTTGGCAGAAAGACCTTCTTCTTTGAAGTTGTATCCAAACCCTGTAAAGAACATGGCACAAGTGAGCTACGAATTGCCAGAAAATAGCGTAGCAGGTTCTAAAATAGAAGTTCGCAACATGCTAGGTTCGGTGGTGAAAGAAGTCGCTATCCAAAACGCTCAAGGCTCTCAAAGCATCGACGTTAGCAACATGCCAAACGGAGTATACTTGTGTAGCATAGTAAGCAGAGGCAAAGTATGCCAAACCAAGAAAATGATTATAAAACACTAAAACCTGAAATTATAAACGGAAAAAGGACACCAGGCAACAAATGATGTCCTTTTTTTGGTTTTTATATGCCGTTTTATCTGCTAGGGTAGGCAGGTGAACATCCATCATGATGGAGATACTGCGGCTCTGGTAATGATTTTTAGAATAAAAATTTTGCAAACGAGAGAAAACATAAACAAATGAAGTGTAGCATTCCCAAAGGTACACGAGATTTCCTGCCACTGGAAATGGCTCGTAGAAATTATATTTTCGACACTATACGTGAGGTCTTTAAAACATTTTGTTTTGTGCCTATCGAAACCCCTGCCATGGAAAACCTTTCCACCTTGCTAGGAAAATATGGCGAAGAGGGCGATAAGCTGTTGTTTAAAATACTGAATTCGGGCAACTTTATGGATGGTGTCAATGTTACGGACGACTATAAAAAGATGTCTTTGGCTTTTTGCGAGCGTGGCCTTCGCTACGACCTTACAGTGCCTTTTGCAAGATTTGTTGTTCAACATCGCAACGATATTACTTTCCCCTTCAAACGCTATCAGATACAGCCCGTTTGGCGTGCCGACCGTCCTCAAAAAGGCCGCTACAGAGAGTTTTACCAATGTGATGCCGACATCATAGGCAGCAACTCCCTCCTAAACGAATGGGAACTAGTGCAAGTGGTGGACGAGGTGTTTAGCCGTCTAGGTATCAATGTGGCTTTGAAGATAAATAATAGAAAACTCCTTGCCGGAATAGCCGAAATGATTGGAGCTCCAGATAAGTTGGTAGACATTACTGTGGCCATCGACAAGTTGGACAAAATAGGGCTGGACAATGTGACCAAGGAGCTGCTAGAACGCGGATTGTCCGAAAAGAACATTGCCGACCTTAATCCTATTTTTGAGCTTAAAGGCGACGTGAATGAGAAACTTAGCCAATTGGAAGCTCTTTTCCAAGGCAACGAAATAGGGCTGAAAGGTATCGAAGAAATGCGTACCTTGTTTGGATATATTGCCAACAACCCAACAAATTGCGATGTGGAGCTAGATTTGACTTTGGCTAGGGGTTTGAACTACTACACTGGTGCTATCTTCGAGGTGAAAGCTAAAGATGTGAGCATCGGAAGCATTTGTGGTGGTGGACGATACGACAACCTTACCGGTATTTTTGGCATGGCCGATGTGTCAGGTGTAGGTATCTCGTTTGGTGCCGACAGAATCTACGACGTGCTGACAGAGCTAAACAAGTTCCCATCAGATTTGGAGCAACTTACCAATGCCCTATTCATCAACTTTGGAGAAAAAGAGACGGAATATTGTATTCGCTGTGCTTCCATGATGAGAAAAGCCGGCATAAAAACCGAAATTTACCCCGATGCCGCTAAGATGAAAAAGCAGATGAGTTATGCTGATACTAAGAAGATTCCTTTCGTTATCTTCATCGGCGAGTCGGAGATTGAAAACAACACCGTCACTATAAAAGATATGGCTTCGGGCAAGCAAGAAACTATAGCTTTAGAAAACTTGGTGACATTCTTTAAATCCTAGCATAAGGGGCTATAAATAAAAGATTATCAACGATTTTTTTGCAATGGATAGCATAATCCAAAAAAAATGCGTATCTTTGCAAAGAAGAAAAGAAAACGATATGAAGAGAATAGTAATACTCATAATGACAATAATGATGACCGGAGCATTGTCGGCTCAAGACTTTGGTTTTGGGCTTCGCCTAGGTGGTAATTTCTCCCAAATCGACGGCGATGGAGCTTCGGGTTATAACAAGATTGGGTTCCATGTAGGTGCTTTTACAACCTATCCATTCGGCTATAGAAGCAGCGGTGTGTTGGAACTAACCTATTCCTCCAAAGGTGCAAGATACAGTGAAATACAACAAGTTTCAGTTTTGGAATATGTTGAAATAAGTTTGCTTTACGGATTGAAGATAAGCGATAAATGGGAAATACTAGCAGGATTGCAACCTTCTATTTTGACCAATTCTTCAGTCAAGGAAGGGGATGTCGATATGGGCGATGTGTTCAAATACAACACCTTTGATCTCCCTGTTACTGTAGGGCTTCGCTTATACTTGAATCCACACATTGCTATCGAAGCTAGACTTAGCTATTCTTTGACCAACATCAACGCCATTGGAAACTTTGGAACAGAAGGATTGCTAGGCAATTATGGCAAATTCAACAATGTGCTATCGGGAAGTTTAATATATAAATTATAGTAGAAACAAAAATAAAAAAAGAACACAATTATGTCAACAATAGAACAAGTTCGCTGTCTTATTATAGGCTCAGGTCCAGCTGGTTATACAGCTGGTATATACACAAGTCGTGCTGATTTAAAACCAGTGTTGTACGAAGGTCGTCAACCAGGCGGTCAATTAACTATTACCACTGAAATAGAAAATTTTCCAGGTTATCCGGAAGGTATATCAGGAACTGAAATGATGGAAGACCTAAAGAAACAAGCACAACGTTTTGGTGCAGACATCCGTCAAGGATACATAGAAAGTGTGGATTTCTCCAAACGTCCTTTCACTCTTGTGGACGATAATGGAAACACTATAATGGCTGAAAGCGTTATAGTTGCCACTGGAGCATCAGCTCGTTGGTTAGGCTTAGAAAGTGAAAGAAAATTCTTTGGAATGGGAGTATCGGCATGTGCTACTTGCGATGGTTTCTTCTATCGTGGACAAGATGTGGCTGTTGTTGGTGGTGGCGACACTGCTTGCGAAGAGGCTTCTTATCTTGCCAACATCTGCAACAAGGTATATCTTATAGTAAGAAGAGATGAGCTTAGAGCTTCTAAAGCTATGCAACACGAAGTGACTAGCAATCCTAAGATTGAAATTCTTTGGAACACTGTAACAGAAGAAATTATCGGCGATGAAGATGGGGTGACTGCTGCTGCTCTTAAAAATGTGCAAACTAACGAAATTCGCAACATCGAAATATCGGGTTTCTTCGTAGCTATAGGTCATAAACCTAACACTGAAATATTTAAAGGTCAGTTGGATATGGATGATAATGGTTATTTAAAAACTCAAGATCCCAGCTCGCAAACAAACGTGCCAGGTGTTTTTGCTGCCGGCGACGTATGCGACCCGAACTACCGTCAAGCTATCGTAGCTGCCGGCAAAGGTTGTGTGGCTGCTATTGATGCTGAAAGATTTTTGAACTTACACAAATAACCGATAAAGCTGATAATTCGGATTTTGAAACGAATAAAACATATAATACTTATAATACTTTTAGGCTTGGGTGCAAGTTCCTATGCCCAGATTATGCCGACTACTTTGTCTGGCGATAGCAGGGTGAATAATGGGAATATGAACAACTTAGGAAACACTCCTAATGCTTTGCCCTCTGACAACTCGGAAAACGACACCTTGCCTAAAGGTATTATATTTGATTATGAGGTGGTGCCTGATTCGGTTCTGTTGAACTCGGTATACTACTTTTTCCTCAAACCTTTTGATTCTAAGATTTACAAAGCATATCATCCGAACATCTTGCCTGATTTTATAGAACAGTCCGATGCCTTGATGGCTTTCAACAACAACTATTATCAAAGCACTGGCAACTTTGGCAGTCCTCATCAGTCGTTGTATCCTAGGTTTGGGCAAAATATTGATTTCGACTACCAACCAAGCGTCTTTGGCGGATATGGCTATTCGCTAGAAAATCTTCATTTCTATCAAACCTCACGTCCTTACACGCTGTTGGGTTTCTTTAATTCGACGGTGTCGGACTATCAAGTAAGGGTCGTACATACTCAGAACCTGACCCAACGTTGGAACATCGCCTTGCACTACGACCTTATAAACTCGGAAGGGGCGTATTCCAATCAGAAGACATTGAACAACTACTTGGGCTTTTCCACCAATTATTTTTCCAAAAATCTGCGCTACCAAGTGAAAGCCGGTGCTGTGTGGAAAAGGCTCAACATTCAGGAGAATGGCGGCATAGCAGCCGACAGCCTGTTTACAGAAAACGTACAAACCAACCGTTCGGGTATTCCCGTAAACATGTACGAGGCAGCCACTAAATACAACAACTTTGCAGTGGTGGCTCACCAGTCGTACAACTTTGCACGAAAGATAGGAACATTTATATATACCGACACTATTGCAGCTGTCGTCGACAGCAGTGAAGCTGTGATAACTTACGACACAACAACCTACAACGGGTCGCCGTTCAACTTTGGGGTGCTGAGCCACCAAGTAACGCTGGATAATACCAAACGTAACTTCTACCACAGCAACATAGACCCTCTTTATTATCCCAACATTTATGTAGATTCTACCAACACCTTCGACAGCGTTTCGTACTTGAAAATAGAAAACATGCTGTTTTGGAGCAACGACGCCTACAAGGACTACGACTATAAAAATCCGTTCAAACTTAGCGTGGGTATCAGACATATATGTGCT
>JAFZEK010000358.1 GCA_017560705.1 Bacteroidales bacterium
AGTAGTAGGAAAGAACGAGCCAAACATTGGAGTGGATAAGGCTTTGCAGATGCTTAATTATGGAAGTAGGGCAAGATTGATACTGCCTTCGCATTTGGGTTATGGTGTGATGGGCGATGGCGACAGAATAGGTCATAACTTGGTGCTCGTTTATGATTTGAAAGTAGAAAATAAATAAACAATTAATTTTAATAAGTAAAACTAAGATGAAAAACTTAATGAAAACTGTAGCGATGTTTTTCGCTGTAGCAGTGCTTTTTTCGGCTTGTGGTCCTAAGTCTGATATTGAAGGATTCAAGAAAACAAAATCGGGACTTCATTACAAATTTGACCAAGAAAATCCCGGTGCTCAAAAGGCAGAAATGGGGGATGTATTGGTAGTGGAAATGAAAATGAAGATGGACGACTCTTTGTTGTTCTCCAACGAAGGAACTCCTCAACGCATGTTCCAAGTATCTGACCCTATTTTCAGTGGCGATGTTAATGAAGGATTGCTTATGTTGCACATAGGTGATGTGGCTACTTTTGCTGTAGAATCTGACTCTATGGCTAATTATTTCCCAATGCCTCCTTTCTACAAGCAAGGTGTGGGATCTAAAATCTACTACGAGATAAAGCTTAACTCCATCGTAAATAAGGTGGATATTGACAAAGAAAAAGCTGAATTTGAAGCTCGTATGGAAAAAGCTAGAGAAGAAGAACCTGATTTGATTAAGCAGTATGTGGCTGTTAATCAAATAACTCAACAACCCACTAGATCGGGATTGTACATCATTGAAAAAAAGAAAGGTAACGGCCCGATGGTGGAACAAGGAAAAGCTGTTAAAGTTAACTACACCGGCAAATTGTTGGATGGTAAGGTTTTTGATACTAGCGTGAAAAGCGTAGCTCAAGAAGCCGGCATCTATAATCCTGCTAGAAACTACGAACCTTTGTCGTATGTAGTGGGTGAAATGAGCCTTATCCAAGGTTGGGAACAAGCAATGTCTACTCTTCGTCAAGGTAGTGTGGCTACTATTATCATGCCTTCTGCTTTAGGATATGGAGCTCGTGGTTCTCAAGAAATTCCTCCTTACAGCCCATTGGTGTTCGAATTGGAAGTTGTGTCTGTTAAGTAATTGATAGGGGCAATATTGAAAATACGTTCTTATTATTAGAACGTCTGAGTTTGCGGAATTTTTGATGGCTATTCTTTTTTTCTTTGCACGTTTAATTGGGTTGCAAAGTAAATGGGAATCTTCAAATATAAATTCCGCAAATTCTTTTTTAGTTGGATATGATTTTTGTGATGTTTACGAATGATTAATTTGATTTTAAAATATAAATTGTCTTTGATATACGTTAAGTCTATCTTTCGAAGTTTAGTTTAAGTTGAATGTCTCTTAGGTCTGTGGTATCAAAAAGGTTAGATAGTCCTACACCAAGTAATCTTATAGGTTTGTTTTCGTAGTTCATAAGGCTTAGAAGTTTTTTTGTTACGGTGTGAAAATCTTGAAAGTTAGTTACAGGTGAGTCGAAAGAGTAGCTTTTGGATTGAGTACTGAAGTCGGCGAAACGTATTTTTATAGTTACTGTTTTGGCAAGTTTGTCGCTTATTGTGATGTCGTTCCATAGGCGTTGTTCTAGATGATACATCTCTGTTATGACAGCAAAATTTGATGTAAGATCTTTGTCGAAGGTGGTCTCTACACTGAAAGATTTTCTTTCTCTATGGGGTTCTACATTTCTTTCATCTATTCCACGTACAATATTATAGAAAAATAGTCCCGATTTCCCAAATAGTTCTATCATCTCGAACTTTGTTTTCTTTTGCAAGTCAAAGCCTGTGAAAATGTTTTTGCTATGTAGATGAGAAGCTGTTATTTTCCCTATTCCGAAGAATTTTTCTACAGGCAGGGTTTCTAGGAAGTTTACAGCTTCCGATGGTAGAATGGTAAACATGCCGTTTGGCTTCTGATAATCTGAGGCTATCTTGGCCAAGAATTTGTTGTAAGATATTCCTGCAGAAGCTGTAAGTTGAGTCTGAGCGTGTATCTTTTCTTTTATTTCTCGTGCAATTATGGTTGCCGATGGTATTCCTTTTTTGTTTTCGGTTACGTCTAAGTATGCTTCATCGAGTGAAAGAGGTTCTACCAAGTCTGTGTATTCTTTGAAGATGGAGTGTATAGTGTCCGACACGGCTTTGTATACTGCAAAGCGTGGTGGTTGGAAGATTAGTATGGGACATTTTTGTAGAGCTATTTTTGATGACATGGCCGAGTGTACACCATATTTCCTTGCTTCGTAGTTTGCGGTGGCTATAACTCCTCGTTCTTTGTTTTTTCCTACTGCCAAAGGCTTCCCTTTTAGGTGAGGAAAGTCTCGTTCTTCTACTGATGCATAGAAAGCGTCCATGTCTATATGTATAATCTTTCTTACGCTCATGGTGTTATTTTTGGGCTTTTTGTTGGTGTAGAGTTATTAGAGTCACTTCGGGAAAGATGGCAAAACGGCTGTGCATAGCACTAGTACCTATTCCAGAGCTTATGTAGAGATATTGGTCGTTGTATTGGTATAAGCCCGCCTTGGTTTTAGAGTCGTATTTTGCTTGCTGTGGTTTTTGATATTTCTTTTTGTATATCCCCATTTGTCCAGCATGGGTATGTCCCGAAAGGGTAAGGTTCACAAATGGATACTTTTGTATCACCTCTCGGCTCCATACTACAGGATTGTGGGTTATGAATATTACGGGGCTTTCCCCGTCGGTATTTTTTAGAGTTTTCTCTAAGTTGCCATAGGAGTAGGGGTTGTCGCCGAAAAGTTTAAATTTGCTTTTGGATGGCAACCCTATGTATTGGCTACCGGTCACCACTAGGCTATCGTTGTTTCTTATTATAAGACAGTGTTCGTCGTTGAGTAGAGTCCATCCTAGGCTGTCGGTTATGACGCTACGTAGCATTAAACTGTCGGCTGTTCTAGCTTCGGCCGATGGAAAATGAGGGTATCGGCTATAGTCGTGGTTGCCAAGGACGGCGAATACCCCATCTGTGGCTTTAATGCCTCTCAGGGTGTTGATGAATGGTTCTATCTCTTTGGTGCATAGGGTTACTATGTCGCCAGCATACACTACCATGTCGGGCTGTAGACTGTTTATGCTATCTTTCATGCGTTCCACCACTTGGGCGTCATTCATGCTTCCTGCGTGTAGGTCCGAAAATAGGACTATACGATATTTATCTAGGCTCGATGGTAGGTTATGTATCTCAATGTTGGAGTGGCGTACAACGATGTGTTTTTTACCGTAAAATACACCTATCATATAGCACGAAAACAACACGATGAACATTCCAAGGCTCAGGCATGAATATATTTTTCGTGTTCCAGTGCTTAGGTTTTTCCCATGTTTCTTTTTGGCTATGCTGTGTATAACGCCCAATCCAAGTAACCCTATAGCAGGCTGTGATAGTAGCATAAAGGATATGGTTGTGCTTGTAATTATAGCCCTAAAGAATGGATTCCAGTCGGAGTAAGGAACAATGGTTGCACCTAGGCCAATGCTCAGAACTAAACCGAAGAATATGATATAAAAGCTGTGGAATAGACACACAGTTAGTTTGTTAGGATATAGTTCTTTTATTGGGCGATACAATACTGTGTTCATGGCTATGATGGCGATCATGATGTACCAGTATTTCAAGTATTCGGGAGTGGTGATATGCAAAATCCACACTGCCAATATGCTCATAAAGCAAATGCCAAATGATGGCTTTAAAAACAAGGTGCGTATTAATTTCATATTACTTTATGTGTTTAAAGAACTATAGGCAACTTCTAAAAATTGCTTTGCAAGTGATTTACGGAATTTTCTTGAGAAGATTTCTACTTTCTTTTGACCTATCATAGCGGGCTATGCGATTGAAAAAGAAATAGAAAGATTCCAAGAAAAAAATGTAAAGCACGCAAA
>JAFZEK010000359.1 GCA_017560705.1 Bacteroidales bacterium
ATTCCAATACAACAAACTCAACGTCGGACAAAGCCAAATTTGCTATAATCTGTGCACTTAACACCTACGAAGAATCAATCTCCAACAAGTTCAACATCAATGCCAGCACCGAAGAAACAGTCGATGAAGAGTTCAATCTTGCCACCGACGAAGACTTTATGGGTCAAATACTATCAGGAATGTTACCTTTCATGCTACTTATATTCCTTTATTCGGGTTGTATGGCAGTGGCACCGGAATCCATTGCCGGCGAAAAAGAACGTGGCACCATAGCCACATTGCTCGTTACACCAATGAATCGCAGTCATTTGGCTTTCGGCAAAATAATAAGCCTTAGCTTTATAGCACTTATCAGTGGATTGTCCAGCTTTTTGGGCGTTATACTTTCGTTACCTAAGTTTATGGGTAGTGCCATCGAGGGGATGCCTACAAACATATACACCACCTCCGACTACTTGCTGATATTGGGAATAATCCTATCCACAGTACTTATTCTGATTTCAGCAATATCCATCATTTCGGCCTACGCCAAAACAGTGAAAGAAGCTTCCACACTAGTGCTTCCGTTGATGCTGGTTATAATGATAGTAGGAATACCATCAACGATAGGTGGTAGCAATGTGCAAACAGCATTATCGTGGTACTTCATACCTATATATAATAGTATTCAAGCCATGACGGGCGTGTTCTCGTTCAACTACAGCTTGATTAACGTAGGTATAACCATAGTTATCAATATCATTTATGCCGTAGCATTCTCGTATGTGTTGGCCAAAATGTTTAATAGCGAAAAGATTATGTTCTCGAAATAACCGACCTCTAAATATTTTTGTGCGATACCACAAGCTGCAACTTTTAGCTTGTGGTATTTTTTGTGCAACTTTTTCTCTACGAAAATAGTTATCTATGTAGGAAACAACAAAAATTGATTGTTTCAAAATCATCAATTGCAAATGACGAGAAAATATAAAACAGCCGTATTTAGTCGTTGGAAATGACAAAAAGAATAAAAAAATATCATTTTCTGCAACTAAAAAACGTTTCTATGCAAATTATTTCGTAATTTTGCACTACAAAACAAGTAAATACTAATATGTAAGAATATGAGAAAGACATTTAAAATCATAACTTTAGCAGTTATTTCGTGTTTGGTAGCAGTTGCTTGTAATAGCAATAGCAATGAAAAACAAATAAAAGAAACAGCCAAAAATTATCTACATTCAATAAACATTGAATGCGATTTTGCCAAGGCAAAACAATTTGCTTCACCGGAAACTCAAGAATTATTGGTACTTTTAGATCAAATATTCTCGCAAAGTTCTCAATCATCGGGTGCTATAGATTTAGAGTTCAAAGAAAGATACAAAAATAACTCTATAGACATTTTGGATATAGAATATGAAAGCGACTCTACAGCCGTTGTAAAATACAAGATTAGCATTTTCGATGAAAATGGCAACTTAGACACTGAAGCTTTAGGCGAAGATAGTGGCGAAGGCACTTTGAACATGAAGAAAATAGATTCTAAATGGTATGCTCACCAACCAAAGGAAGCTCCAGAAGATGACTTTACTTTTGGCGAAGAAAGTGAAGAAGAGCTTATCGAAGAAGAAATCTCTACTGAAGATGTAAAAGAAGATACCACAGAAGAAACTGAAGAAAAATAAAGCTAATTAATAGCTATTTTGGTATAGATTTTATGCACGAAACGAGAAATTTAAATAAATTTCTCGTTTCGTTTTTTTTATAATCGGCTACATATACAAAGATTTAGACCACCACGCATATATAAACATTCCCCACTCATTGAATTAATTATCCTATCTGTTTTTATTAAACAATACACATCGTTTAGGCATACCACCAAAAATACAACCCCTATAAAAACATATACCCATTTCCACAAAATGCAGTATAGCATAATGTTGAAATGGGCATATATCATTTTTGAGCAGAAGTTGCCTTATATAAACTCTACATGGACTTCCTTCAAGAACTTTTCTTCCAATTGTTTTTCTATTCGCTTAATTACATTTCGCCTTATCTCCAATTCTACAGGCAATGATGGGTCTTGGTGAGCTTCATTAATCTTTGTGCCTATAAGAAAATAAATACAATCGCTCTGCATAAGCAAGTTAAAGATTTCATGAGCTGGAGTTTTATTACCCTTCACATCCGAAGCACCTTTTCGTTCTAGCAGTTCGCTCAGTTTTCCCAAGGTTAGTATACCTTCCGTTATCAGGTCGATACCATTCATTATTGAAGCAGGAGGCATATCTGGCGAAAGATTAGTAAGCGGCACTTCTATAGGCTCATTCAATTGGCGTGAGATAATCTTGGACGTAGTACCTCCACATATTATCTTTTTACCATCAAAGTCGCGAACCACATCGCCAAGATACTTATCCTTAGTATCATCGAACGGAGGACCAGACACTAGCAACAAACGGCGAGGACTACGAATATACACTATACCACAAGTGATGTCATCTTTGCTTTTATAACCATCGTTGTACAACGCACGTGTCACTATATCTTGTGCCAACTCCTGTGCCGATATAGTAGGATTTTGAGCTATAACCCTTTCAGCGTAAGAAGCTATGCCACTAATACCCCAACCGAAAGGCATATTAGCCGAACTTATACCCATACCCGATTGCATAACACCATCGGAAAACATTATAAGCCTATCTTCGGGCTGTAGGTCAATATGAGAAAGATACACGTTGCCCACTGGCGGATGTTCTTCATCGGTAAATGTATAGTCAATGTCTAGCAACTCTTTTTCTATCTCCATTACTTTTCCTTTGCGGATAAGCAAGAACGGCGGATTGTCGTATTCCACTATTTTGCCCGTACCACTTAGAGCGTCGACATCGGCAATAGTAAAAGTAGAATAACTTATGTTTCTAGACGAGTCTATAGGTAAAGTATTCTTTATAATATTGGCCGTACGAACCACTGGTTCGTTTCTCAAACAGAAGTTGAGAGCCATAGACGCTGTCATTGTAGACAAGATATTGGCACGCACACCACTACCCAAACCATCTGAAAGCACACACACCAAGCGGTTTTCTTCTTGTAGCTTTCGCGACATAAAAGTGTCGCCACAACAAAACTTGCCATGCTTGTTTACATTAAACATCCCTACTTCAAAAAAATATTGCTGTTGCAATCTTTCCTTATTCTCGCTCATAGCACTGTCTTATTTTTTAGTTTCATCATGCGATTCCACAATACTATTCAGCATTGTTTCCGTAAACGAAGCATTTTCGCCCAAAAGGAAAGCTATCTGCTGCACTACCTTTAGGTTTTGAAGTATCACTTCGCGAGTTCTATTTATCACCAAATCCTTTCGAACCTCTGGCTCATGCATGTTTTGCACTATTCCACAAACGGTTTTGCAAGCCAGAACTGTCATCACCGACACATTTAGATACTTATCATTATATCGAACATCTTGTTCCGTTTCGTCGTTTCCGTTTTTTAGCACCTTTTCGAACAAATGATAGAATGGTATAAGCTTACGGGCATCGGCACCTACTAGGTTGGGAATATTTTCATGGATAAACTGAGCTTCTTCGCCTAGTATCTTTACAAACTTTTCATTGGAATCCACTATCTGCATTTTGTCGTTCACTATGACAACGCCGTAGGGTATCTTCCTTAGCAAGATATTAGTTTTGTTGAATGCCGCCGACCGCATAAACGATATACACATCGAATTTTCGGCTCTACCATCGATAAGTGCTTTGGCAAATTCCCTGCAGTTGTCATAACCACAACCGGAACAGTTAAGCTCTGCTTGTTTTGAGAATTTATTTACTGATTGCAAAGCTTCTTCTATCTTAGCATCAGGATATTCCATAACAGGCGGTGCCACTATATCATCAAAAGAGCTAGCTACTTCTACACCTTCAAAAAGACGCAAGTTCTCTTCCAATGTAGGCGTAGACAACGATTCTTTCTTCAACGACGAAAAGACTTTGATACGCTTCGACGCCACTGATTTTTTCTCCAATGTTCCAGGACCTTTCACACAACCACCCTCACATATCATTAGTTCTAAGAATAACTTCTTCGGTATATTCAGGCTATCAGAATCTTCAATTATCTCACGGATGTTCCTAACCCCCGAAAATGTCATATAAGACACCGGACTGTTATTGTTATTTATACTTGCCACCTCTTCGCTTTGAAGCATATTAGCAATCATACCACCATCCACAGGAAACAAGCGACCTTTGTAGGCTCGTTGGGGAATAAAAGCGTCATCTTCCGCAGGCTTAATAAAGTCAAAATCCACACCAAACCAATCCATCATATCTACAAACTCCTTGTATGTAAGAGCATAATCTATAACGGAGGTGTTCATATCACTTTCTTTCTTTTTGGCTATACATGGACCTACAAACACTACCTTACAACCCGGATAATGCTTCTTCAACATCTTTCCATGTGCCACCATTGGCGTATCTATAGGCACCAACAAGTGTTTCTTCTCGGGGTAATACTTACACACAAAATGAACCGTAGCTGTACAACACGACGAAAAATATACTCCATTGGGCTGAGAATCCAACCACTTCTTTGTAGCCTCCGACACCTTTTCGGCTCCCAAAGCCGTTTCGGACACTCCATAAAAACCCATCTCTTTTGCTGCCGCTACAAAGGATTCTTCACTAACATGTGGAAATTCTGAAATATAACTCGGTGCAAGCGATATTATCAGCTGTTCCTTGTTTTGAAGTGCTGATATTACCTTTTGACTATCATCGCGAACTTTTTTTGCCTTAGCTGGACATATTGTCAAGCAATGTCCACAATACGTGCAATAATCATAACATATTGATGCACTTTCATTCTCTATTTTTACCGATTTTACTGGACATTCTTTTACACACTTATAACAATCTTGACAATTATTCTTCTCCGTATATAAAGGTTCTAATATATCCGACATAATCTCTTCCTTTCATAAGTTTTAGTTTCCGGTTTCGTTGGCAAAATTTTCGTGCAATATACGCTTCAATTTCTGTTCATCCAACTCGAAATATTCTACATCATCTATTTGTATAACAGGACCCTTGCTACAATTGTCGCTACATAACTGACCTTTAAACGTTACCTTTGCCGACAAATTATGCTCTTGAAGATACCTTTTTATTATCTCTACATAATTCTTATTGCCACGAGCAAAACAAGAGCTGCCCATACAAATGATTATTTCTTTTTGTTTTTCCATAGATTTTACCTTTCTAAATTTCAATAAAACAATATTTTATCTCCAATTATCCAAATCAGAGAGAATGCAAATATACATATTTTTCAAGAAAATACAAAAAGACTATCAACAAAAATATTCTTTTTTTATACACAATCGCCATCCCTCATCATTCACTTCCTCTACTATACACCTCATTTACACATATATAACCACACACAATCCCTTCTTAAACAAATAGACGAATCATCAAGAAACTCCACAAAACAAAGAACAAAAAAAGGTACAAAAAGTAGAGAATGTATAGAGAGCTCCGCAGACTAAGGACTAAGAAAAAAAGCCTAAAGGGGGCTACCGCATCGCTAATTGTCTCAGCAGTCACCATATTAAACCTCAAATCAAAGACTCTTTCCCCAAATGATCACAACCACCTATCACCTAAGACAAAGAGAGGTAAATTTATCAGCTGTATATTGTCGTATAATCGTTGATTTTGTATGCAATATACAGAGCACACCGATGTATAACCAATAGCATACACTAACCTAAAAAGATTATTTCTCACATCTTATCTTCCAAGTTTTGTCACAAAACATTCCTCCAAAAGAAAACCATTTAGTGAACACCACCATAGTTGAAATAAGCATAAAGCCACTCCTTCGTAATCCAATCATATTTCGGATTCAAAGTATTGTAATAGGATTTAAAACTCTCTCTATTATCAGCTATTATGCAATATTGTACACGTTCTAAATTCCATTCTCCCATCCAATCCCTATCTATAACACGTGGATCCATATAAAAATACATATCAAGACATCGCGACAAACAAGACAAACTATCATTTACTGCATAAAAAAACATCAAATCATCGATTTTAGTCATATACGCACTTATAGAACTATCATCACTTGTAAGCTGAGAGTAAAACCACGTCATCTCGTCCACCGATGTAGGATACAAATTCTCTACATCTCCGGCCATCAAAGAGTCTTTACCTAAATAATTATTCAAAAGCAATCTATAGTCGCGATTACTTTTTTGTCGGCCTAAAAACTCTCCATTCTCCCACATCCTAAGAGTATCCATGTTTGGATGAATCAATTCCTCCAAAGTCACTGTATCTCTCTTATTATAACGAGGCTCATCCTGATTTAATTTAACCATCTCATCGCTAGCTGACTCTTCGTTTTTTGGATAATTCTCAGCTCCACAAGACATGCACAACATTGTAGATAACAATATCGTTATAAATTTATTATCCCTTATCTTCATAATCCTATACGTTTGAATGTTTAATACTAGGTAATTTCTAAAAGTGGAATTTTTAGAAGTTGTCACTATTTATTCTCTTGCATTTCCCCTACGCCCGTCGGCATAAAAAAAACGCAGAATTGTTTCGCTTTGCAAAAGTACGAAATTGTTTTTAACTTCATCATTTTCCCCATTGCTCAACAAATAAAAAAAAACTAGTGTACAATACCACCAATTCTCATCACTGGAAACTCTATCCACCATATTTTTTTGCTAAAAAACGTATCGTAAAAAGTGAATATTACCGACGAATAAGGGTCTTCTGCAAAGTCTAAATAATAGCTATTCACTTTTGTATGTGAGCAATAATGACTTTCTATTTTCCCTATTTTATATTCACTCAACTCGTCGTTCCACAAACCTCGTTTCCCTATTTCTCTAATAAATTTATCGCTAGTAATAGTTCTGAAAACACAAAAGTCTTTGATATATATTGGCTGATGTGCTTTCCTTAAATCCATGAAAACCAATTGAACACTATCTCCAACATGTATGTATTCAAATGCTTCATACACCAAATATTCACATTGTACTACACTAGCAGGAGGAACAACATATCCACATTCTTCGACACATCGAGGATTTATAGGATTCACCTTAGATGCAAATCTACTATTTGGATAGCCCTGCGTTTCAATCAACTGTGAATAAGAACCAATAATGACGACTCCCGGTATTTTGACACCTGTCATTGAAATTGAAACATCTGTAGTCTGTGCTACAATACTACACGACAACATAAGCAGACCTATAAACCAAAATGCAAACTTCTTATTACCCACCACACATCGTGCAAAATAAGTAAAAAAATTATTTACCCTAAAACCGTTTTCCAATCCACGACTATTGCTATCTGCTTTTTCAAAACAACCTTTTGACATAATTTCTATGTTTAGTTTTCGAACTACAAAGTTACGAATTTATTTTGATATGTCTATTAAAATACAGCAGAGAAGTGAATCAATTTTCCATCACGAGGAAAATCGCTCTACATCACGATGTAATTTCAACTACATCAGGATGAAAATTTAACCATATCGAGAATTAATTTACCAACAGCTAAAAATCAAATACAGACAATAGCATTTTATTTTTGCAATCGAGTAATTATGTTGTTCATTTATTTTTTATTTTCGCAAGTCTAATAAGTTCTTCTATGTATTTGTTTTGTTCAGTTTCCGACAAATGATATATATGTATGTGTAACGGAAAAT
>JAFZEK010000360.1 GCA_017560705.1 Bacteroidales bacterium
ATAATTATTCACGTTGCAAAAATAATATATTTATCTGTAATAAGAAAGTTTTTTGCATGTTTTTTTTCGACAATTCGATAATTATTTTTCAAACTCTTCTTTGTCATATAATTATATTCCTGATAAAACACTATAAGGAAACGTTTTTTTGTCAAATATGTTTCGAATACCCCGTATTTTTGCCCCGAAAAACTCTTTATTTTATGCTTTGATGTGATAAAAATGTCTCTTTTTAGCAGAATAATTGTGTATGATTGCTTTGTCTCCTCTCTTTCAGTTTGTTGTGTTGTCTTCTCTTTTTTAGGAAAGATGAGGGCCTAATGCTGAAAGGGTATAAATTAGGCACTTATTATCTTTCGCTGACGCTGTATGAATAAACGGCGGAGGATGTGAAGTGACGTGCAAAGAATGGCTTTTTTTTTTATGTGTACTTATCGCTAATTCTTGCGTTTCAGGAGGGCGGTTCTTGCGTTTTTTTTATGCTTATTTTCGGCTTGCGGTGGGGTTTGTTTGAGAGACTGTTATAAAGGCTCTTTTTTTATTTAATGAAAAAGCTAAATCTTCGATATATTAACAAAGCTGTATTTAACACGGAGAATGCTGTATTTTTCCATTTTGATGAACCGATGTCTAAATATCGAAGTATTGGAGATATAATGTGTTAACTATTTGATAGTCAATAGGTGTATTTTTCGGTAAAGTGATGGGTAACCTATCATAGTGAGCAAACCTAGGTCTTACGGCGATGAAAGTATACCGCCGACGTGATGAAACCCGGGTTATATCGTGATGTAGTTATATTTCCCTCGCGATGAAAATTCAATGCTCTGCGGATGAAATTGCCATTATTTCGTCATATATTTGAGCTCCTAAGGAATTGCTTTTAACAGTTGTGGATTTTGTTTAACATTGTCTCTCCTTTGAAACTTGCTTTTTGTGGTTATGTATCTAAGCTAGATATGCGATGAGTTGTATAGGTATAGGCAACTTCTAAAAATTCCACGTTCTAAGAAATATTATCACGAAATAAAAGAACTTTTGCGTGCTTTACATTTCTTCTTGGAATCTTTCTATTTCTTTTTTGGGGAGCATAGCCCGCTATGATGGGTCAAAAGAAAGTAGAAATCTTCTTAAGAACGTTGCGATTAGGAGAGTAAAGAGCAATGCCTAAGCATTAGCTCTTTCGAGGGATAGCAACATCGACGAAGTCAGTATTCCGTAAATTACTTGCAAAGCAATTTTAGAAGTTGCCTATAATGTTTTTGTAAACAGTGATATGTGATGTATTGACAAGATGAATGTTTGCCGGTGCATAAACCAAACGCCACAAGCGATTGTTATCTCAGCACACGAACAAGATGTCTTTTTATTCAAATAAAAAATATAACACTATGAAAAAGATAATGATAATGATGGCTGTTTTGGCAGCAGTTTATGGATGTAGCAACTACGAATTGCTGAATAGCAGCGTTTACAACCCAAAGAAATTAGCTGAGATAAAGACGTATAGGATAGCCACTCCTAAGTCGGACCAGCTGCCGCCCAATATGAATATGACCGACTTCCACAATATAGCTATGGCTATTCGTGAACAGTTGAATATTAGGGGTTTGAAAGAAGATTCTACATCGGTGAATTTGGTGAACTTTGGTCTTACGGTGAAGACTTCTGTCGTAACCCAGTCCAATTATCCTGCTCCTCCTCCTTATTGGTATGGTTTCGGTGGTTGGAACTCCTACTGGATGTATCCTAGATATACTTATCTTCCAATGTATTATGGCAATGTTCAGCTGGTGTCCGAAGTGCAAAAGAATGGTGTTCTAACTATTGATATTGTGGATTTGCAAGACCACACCTATCTATGGTCGGCTTCGGTGGAAAATCTTATAAACACTGCTAATCAGCAAATTTTGCCTTATTCGGAGGTGAAGCCATTGGTGGCTACGGCTTTTAGCGAGTTTCCTATTTTGCCTCCTAATGTGAATGCTAAGCCTAACCATACTCCATGATTATCAGCTGTTTTGCTGAAACACTATGCTCTTTATCATGCTACTATAATGTAATAGTAACTAATCCTTAGGGTATGCATGATTTAGGGCAAATGATAAAAAATCTTTGTGGCGTTTGGTGTTATTATCCATAGCTAATTTGGATTCTTTTGGCGAATTGTGGCATAGAAAAATAGGAATGAATACTACTGTGAATCAGTAATAGAGAAGTGATTAAGTGCAGCATTTTCTGCAAGGCAGATGTTCATCTTTATAATGTGTAGAATTATTAGAAGTCGCCTCTTTTGTGGGCGACTTTTTATCTTTTTTTATGCAGAATATACTAAACGAGTCCTTTTTGTGTTATTAAGGGCGATTAAAAGATAGCTTGCTGGAAATATTTTTGTCGCATAGTCCGAAGATGTTACTATAACTGATGGAATGATGATGAATATGGGTTTAGCTAAGTTGTCGAGATATAGATAATTGCATTTATAAATCAAAGTAACAGAATAATGAAAAAACTATCTACAGGATGGATTGTGCTAATAGTAGTGGCTGCCATCGTTATTATTGGAATTATGTGGGGTATACGTACCAACAACAAGATGATTACTGCCGAAGAAGGTGTAAGCGGAGCATGGGCTCAGGTGGAAAACGTTTATCAAAGAAGAATGGACCTGATACCTAACTTAGTGAATACCGTTAAGGGTGCTGCCGACTTTGAAAAGGGGACTTTAGAAGCTGTTATAGACGCTCGCTCTAAAGCTACCTCGGTTCAATTAAATTCAGAGAACTTAACCGAAGCGGATATTGCTGCTTTCCAAAAGGCTCAAGATGGTTTAAGCTCTGCATTGAGTCGCTTAATGGTGACAGTAGAACGCTATCCAGAATTGAAAGCTACTCAAAACTTTAGAGATTTACAAGCTCAGTTAGAGGGTACTGAAAACAGAATTGCCGTAGAACGCAACAAGTTCAACGAAGTGGTGAAGGCTTATAACACCATGATTAGAAAGTTCCCCAACAGTATTATAGCAGGCATGGGTGGTTTTGAAAAGAAAGGATATTTCCAAGCTGCTAGTGGAGCTGAAAAATCGCCAGAAGTAAATTTTGAATTCTAAATTATAGGACAATAAGATAGGGTCAACTTCTAAAAATTTCACGTTCTAAGAAATATTATCATGGAATAAAAGAGCTTTTGCGTGCTTTACGTTTTTTCTTGGAATCTTTCTATTTCTTTTGGGGTCGCATAGCCCGCTATGATGGGTCAAAAGAAAGTAGAAAGATTCTCAAGAACATTGCGATTAAGAGAGTAAAGGGCAATGCCTAAGCATTAGCTCTTTCGAGCGGTAGCAACATCTACGAAGTCAATATTCCGTAAATCATTTGCAAAGAAATTTTTAGAAGTTGCCTAAAAACTATTCTGCGTCTCTTTTATTTCATAGTACATGACGTGGAATTTTTAGGAGTTGCCTATATTTTTTTAGCCTCGAAATAGTAGATTTGGCACTGTGTTCATATATTAATAATAGACTGGGTATGAAAACTTTTTTTACAGAAGATCAGAAAAATAAAATAATAGAGGCTATTCAGACAGCCGAAAGAAATACGTCGGGCGAAATACGAGTACATATAGACAAAACGTGCAACGAAGATGTGCTAGACCGTGCTGCATGGTGGTTTAAACAGTTGAAGATGGAAAAGACAGCACAACGAAATGGGGTGCTTATCTACCTCGCTGTGCAATCCAAGAAATTTGCCATCATAGGTGATGCCGGAATTAATGCTATTGTTCCCAAAGATTTTTGGGAAACAACGAAAAATGGAATGCTAGAACACTTTAAGAAACAGCAGTTTGCCGAAGGTGTTATCTATGGAATATTGGAAGCTGGAGAGAAGCTGAAAGTGGCGTTCCCTTATAAGAGTGATGATGTAAACGAATTGTCGGACGATATTAGTTTTGGCACTAAATAAAAGATGACTATGATTATGAGAAAAGCGATATTACTCACCTTGTCGGTGTTTCTTTCGTTTAGCGTCTTTGCTAATGTGCCAAAGAAAACGAATACTTTGGTCAACGATTATGCCAATCTCTTTAGCCAAGAGCAACGAATGGCACTGGAACGTCATTTGGTGGCATTTGATGATTCTACATCTAATCAAATTGTTATTGTTACTACACCATCGCTAGATGGCTACACTATACAAGAGTATGCCTACCAAGTAGGAGAGCAATGGGGCGTAGGACAAAAAGAGCATAACAATGGGTTGGTGATAGTAATAAAACCGAAGAACGAAACTAAAGGAGAGGCATTTATAGCCACAGGTTATGGACTAGAAGGAGCATTGCCGGATGCAGTGTGTAAAGAAATTGTGGATTTGGAGATGATACCTCATTTTCGCGACAATAATTACTTTGCAGGTGTAGTGGCTGCGTTGAAAATTATTATGCCGGTGGCTGCCGGTGAATATAGCTACAAAGAAGCACGCTACAACGATGTGCCGATGGCAGCTCTTATTATAGTGCTTATGCTGGTCGTTGTATTTTTGATTTCGTATTCTCAAAAAGGGAAATCAGATAAAAATGATTTCAGAGGCGGTCGCGGCTCCGACGGAACTGATATTTTGACAGCACTATGGCTAGGTAGCATGGTGAGCAGAAACCACGGCGGTAGTTTTGGTAGCTTCTCCAGTGGAAGTGGTGGCTTCGGCGGTTTTGGTGGTGGTAGTTTTGGCGGTGGAGGTGCCGGCGGTAGTTGGTAGATGACACTACGAAATTGCCAATGGACTAATGTCGGTTGCTAATTTTTTTTCTTGATGTATAATTTGTTGTTTAAGGACGGAAAACCGTGCTCTGCTACTAGTGAAATATATCAAGAAAATAAGAAAAGAAATAAATAAATTATGAATAAAACAGCCTCCTGTAAGCTGTAAAAACGGGACGTTTGAGCTGCCGGAGACGACGAAGAATTTTATCATATCAAAAATTTTTCGTACATTTGCACTTTTAAAAACACAAGTAAAAAGTCATGGCAAAAGGACGGATTTTGTATATAAATCAAGAAATTATACCCTATTCAGCGGAGACAGAAGTCTCTTATTTTGGACGCTATTTACCTGCTTTTATCCAAGAAAAAGGTAGAGAGATACGTACATTTATGCCTAGATTCAGTTATGTAAATGAAAGAAAAAATCAGTTGCATGAAGTTATTCGTCTTTCGGGAATGAATCTAATAATAAATAACTGCGATCATCAGTTGATAATAAAGGTTGGTTCTATATCTTCGGCTCGTATGCAAGTTTATTTTATTGACAACGACGAGTACTTTACCAAGCGTGAAGATGTGAGAGATGCTAACGGCGTTTTTTACGAAGATAATGATGAACGTATTTTGTTTTACGGTCGTGGAGCTTTGGAAGCTGTAAGAAAATTGTCGTGGCAGCCACACCTTATTCATTTCAATGGATGGTTCTCTGCAATGGTTCCTTTCTATTTACGTAGAATGAATAAAGAAAACCAATTCTTTGGTGGTACTAAGACTGTGCTATCGTTGTTCGGTGATGATTTTCCAGAGCCTTTTAACCCTGCAATGGAAAAGAAGCTGAAAGCTGACGGGGCTACTGCTAAGGATTTGCGTATGTACGAAGGTTATGATTATATGTCTATAATGAAAACAGCTATAACATATGCTCATGGTATTGTTATTGCTTCTCCTAATGTAAATCCTGAATTAGTGGCTTACGCTAAAGAAAATAAGAAAAACGTTATAGATTACGCACCTAAGGAAGAGTTGTATCCTGCTATTAACAAACTTTACGACAGCCTTATAGGTAGTAATGTAAATAACTAATACTTTCGACGGCCAATTTGCGTTATTGGTTCGGATATTTTGCATAGCGTGTATGTATACATATAGTATTTACTAGCAATGTTAGGGTGAAGAGCTAGAGAAAGTGTGTGTATATATTATGTGTTATGCAAGATGGAGAATATGTATTGATGAATTAATAAACAACTAATAGATATGAAACGTTTTTGTATTTGTGCTATTTTATCGTGCATTTGTTCGATATTTTTATTCTCATGCACAGAGGATGAAACTGATTTGGGAATGGGATTGCAAGACCCTTCATCTGTTTTTGATGGCAAAGTCTGCGACACCCTTACAGTAGAGGCTGTGACTGTATTCGATGATTCACTCCTTACTTCTAACTACTCTTCGGGGGTTATTGGATATTACAGAGATAATATCTTTGGAGAAGTGAAAGCAACAATGTACACTCAGGCATCTTTGTCTACTCCTTCCACTGGGGTTTCTTTTATGAACACTACTATAGATTCGGTGGTTATAAGTTTGGTATGTAATGGCTCTTTTCCAAAATCATCGGACTCCAATAGTGTATATAATTTAAACTTCGAAGTATTTGAAATATCAGAAGACTTGTATTTAGACACTAGTTACTATGCTACAGATAGCAAAACTCTTGGTAATAAATATTACGACAATACTATAGCTTTCAAACCCATAGATACAGTGATAAATATTAAGTTGGACCCAACTATTTATTCTAAGTTTGAGAATAAAGAGTATGCTAACAATGAGAAATTTCTTGAAGAGTTGAAGGGTTTGTGTATAAGAATGAATTATAACACAAAAACCAACTGTATGGTATACGTAAACTATTGGGCAACAGCAACAGGACTGACTGTGTATTATAAAGAAAGTGAGAACCAAGATACAAGTAGCTCATACGCTTTTTTGTTTGATAAAACAGCAGCACACTTTAATAGATACGAGCAAGATTATACAGGAACGGAATTAGCAGTGTTCCAAACTAATCCATACGATTCCATAAGTGGTAACGGAGCTCTTTATTTAGAGTCTTTGGGTGGAACGTCAATAAAGCTAAGATTTCCATATTTGAAAGCTTGGGGCGAACAGCACCCTAATGCAATAATACATCAAGCAGAGTTGTATGTGAAAGTTCCAGATCTTCCTATAAATGATAATCCTCCAGGATCTTTGGTGTGTTACAGATATTTGACACCAGATGGTACTGCAACATCTATAATAGCCGATATGTTGGATGGTGTTCTTTCTAGCGGTTTTGATGGTGCCTACAATTCTTCGGATAGACAATATCGAATGAGAATAAGCCGTCAAATACAACAAATATTGACAGGCGTTTTGCCGGATTATGGCTTAAGATTGTTTGTGAATTCTCGTAGAACTACAGCCAACCGTTGTGTGGTAGGTGGAACAAACAATAAATCTATAAAGTTGAAAATAATTTATACAGAATAAACTATATACACGATGAAACGGAATATATTCTTATTGGCAATAATAGCTCTATTAGCATTAGATGGTTTTTCACAAACCAAGTTTAAAAGCTATTACGATAAAGGTAAAACTATGCCATCCATAGAAGGTGAAATGACACGCGATAGTGTGCGTGAAGGAAAATGGACTTGGTGGCATCCTAATGGAAATATATATCAACAAGGTGAATATAAGAAGGGTGAAAAGGTTGGTACATGGATAGTTTATTACGAAGATGAAACTATATGTGCTAAGGAAGACTATGAGAATGGCTATCACCGTAGTTGGTATAAAAACGGAGAGCTTAAAAGTGAGATAGCTATAGTAGATGGAAAGAAAGATGGTGTATACAAATCATGGTATGAAAACGGAAAGCAAAAGGATGAGATAACTTTTGTGAAGGGGAGCAAAGAAGGTAAAACCAAAGAATGGTACGAGAATGGCCAGCTAAAGTTTGAAGGTGAATATGCCGACAATTTGCTTAACTGCTACGGAAAATGGTGGACACCAACGGGTAAGAAAGATATGGAAGGTCAGCTTGTAGATGATTTACAAGAAGGTAAATGGATATTCTATTGGAGAACCAATGGCAAAGTGGGTATAGAAGGTAATTATTCGAAAGGTATAGAAGAAGGCACTTGGATCTACTACTACGAGACTGGCGAGAAATGGCGTTCGGGAATATACAAAGATGGATATAGAGAAGGTTTGTGGACTACATGGTACGAGAGTGGTGCTAAACTTCATGAAGGCGACTATTTGCTAGGTAAGGAAACTGGTAAGTGGAAATCGTGGTATCAGAATGGTAAGCTGAATTACACCGGAGAGTTTAAAGAAGGTTTAAAGAACGGTGAGTGGAAAGGCTACTTCCAAAACGGAAAGCAAAAATATGAGATTAACTATAAGGATGATATTCGCCATGGCAAGGAAATGCATTTCTATGAAAACGGCAATACCGAATCGGAAAGTTCTTATAAAGATGGTATAGTGGACGGTACATGGAAACGCTACAACCAAAATGGTAAAATAGTGGAATCAGGAACTTACAAAGAAGGTAAGAAGAATGGCATTTGGAGATACTATAGTCAGTTGGGTGTGTTGTCGCATGAACAAGAGTTTAGCGATGATTTGCCACATGGAAAATTTGTAGAGTACTTTGGCCTAGAGAGAAAATCAGCAGAAGGAGAATATCGCAAAGGAGAACGAATAGGAGAGTGGAATTATTGGGATAAATATGGTAATCCTACATTGCGAATGACTTTCAAAGATGGCAAAATGGTGGATAAGGAAGTGTTTGAAACTAAGAAGCAAAACAAGCGTCCTGAAACATCAGGTCAAGGACAGATGAATAAAAAATCTAATAAAAAGAAAGTAAATAATTCCAAACGATTCAAATAGGCAAGTATCTATATTATGAGTGAATTGTTTTATAAAAATACAGAGTTGTTGCTGGCTTCGAAATCTCCTCGGAGGCAGCAACTTCTTTTTGATTTGGGCGCAAATGTAACGATTGTTTCAGTTTCTGCTGATGAGATTGTGTCGGGAGAT
>JAFZEK010000361.1 GCA_017560705.1 Bacteroidales bacterium
ACAGCGACGCACCTGCACTGAGCAGCGAAGAGGCTAAAAAACTTTTCGACGAAGTGATGGCTGACTATGCCGATATTTCTAAGAAAGCCGACAGACTAAAAATGCTAAAAACCAATCCTTACTACAATGCACTACAAGTAAAATTTGCCTACTCCCTCACTTGCCATAAAACTCAAGGCGGACAATGGAGTGCTGTGTTTGTCGACCAAGGTTTCTTACCTGATAATTCCATGGATACTGAATATTTGAGATGGTTATATACAGCCATTACACGTGCTACAAATAAGGTATATCTCCTAAACTTTGCCGACACTTTTTTTGACGAATAACTTTCACAGCTTCAAAACTGAAGACTTAACTTTTATCAGCTACATTGTATATCATTTCAAACTTGCAAAGCAATTTTTAGAAGTTTCCTTTAGGATAAATCTATTTTCCACACAAATACTGAAATAATTCCGAATGTTGTCCTCTCTAAATTCGGACTAAAAAAACACTTTTCCTGAATTTCAAGACTTTAAAACTTTACCCTTTAGGCATTTTTTCATCGTGATGTAGATGAAATTAGATCGTGATGTAAATCAAATTCCATCGTGATGTAGTATACACCCCCATTTCCGGAAAAATAAAAACACATAAACTAGTGCAAAAAAGGACAACGAATACATCGACGAAGGCAACTAGTCTAGAGTTTAAAGAAAGATTCTTCTAAATTACAGAAACGTGGATTTTTTAGAAGTAACCTCTAACCGAGCCCTACTTTTCAACCAAACAATGAAGGCAATTTCTAAAAATTGCTTTGTTAGTGATTTGTGGAATTTTGCTAGAAAGATTTCTACTTTCTTTTGATTGAGCATAGCGGGCTATGCGATTGAAAAAGAAATAGAAAGATTTCGGCAAAAAACACAAAGCACGCAAAAGTTTCAAAGAACACTCTTTTGTTTATTCAAAACGTGGAATTTTTAGAAGTTGCCTGAAGCTAAAAAAGGATGTTTTTGAGCAATTATATTAGGAGTTGTTAGTGGCATTTTGGCACTGTGATGAAAATAAATTTTACACCCTTTTGAATTTTATATCAAAGAATTGACAAAAAAAGTGTAACTTTGCAAGCGAATTATTGGAATTAGATTTGAGAAAAAAAGCGTCAAATGTAGTTCTATTCTATTAATAGTCAAAAATATAAATTGATAAATATGCAAAAGAGTAAAGTAGGTCTTGATTTTACAAAAGTAGAATATGCACGTGGTATTGCAAGAAAAATAGCTGACCAAGTACAAGATTTCGTTGGAAATTATACAACAGTTGCAGTAGAACGCACATTGTGTCGCTTGCTAGGTATTGATGGAGTAGATACCAACGATGTTCCACTTCCAAACGTGGTAGTAGAAGAACTAAAAAGTAAAGGTATTTTGAACCAAGGTGTAATGTTCTACATTGGTAATGCAATGGTAGAAACAAAGCTATCAGCCCAAAGCATAGCTGAACAAATAGCAGAAGGCAAGCTAGATATAGCACAACTTCCATTACACTCTATGGAAGAAATAAAGAAAGCTTTAGAACCATCCATAAATGCTACAATAGAACGCATACGTGGCAACCGCTTACGTCGTGAAAATTACATAAACACTATTGGAGAAGGATCGAAACCTTATTTGTACATCATTGTGGCTACCGGTAATATATATGAAGACGTTATCCAAGCTCAAGCTGGTGCAAGACAAGGTGCCGACATTATAGCTGTAATACGTACTACCGGTCAAAGCTTGCTAGACTATGTTCCTTACGGTGCTACTACAGAAGGTTTTGGTGGCACATTTGCTACTCAAGAAAACTTCCGCATTATGCGTAAAGCATTGGACGAAGTGGGCGAAGAAGTAGGTCGTTACATACGCTTATGTAACTATTGCTCCGGTCTTTGTATGCCTGAAATAGCAGCTATGGGTGCTTTGGAAGGACTAGATGTGATGTTGAACGATGCCCTTTACGGTATTCTTTTCCGCGACATTAACATGCAACGTACTCTTGTTGACCAATACTTCTCTAGAGTAATCAACGGTTTTGCTGGCGTTATCATAAACACAGGCGAAGACAACTACCTAACTACTGCTGATGCTTACGACGAAGCTCACACTGTTTTGGCTTCTGACCTTATTAACGAACAGCTAGCATTGTTGGCAGGATTACCTGAAGAACAAATGGGATTGGGTCATGCTTTCGAAATGAATCCTGAACTTGAAAACGGTTTCTTATATGAGTTGGCTCAAGCTCAAATGATACGCGAGATTTTCCCAAAAGCTCCTTTGAAATACATGCCTCCTACAAAATTCATGACTGGAAACATATTCAAAGGTCATATCCAAGATGCATTATTCAACATGATAGGTATTTGGACCAACCAAGGTTTGCAACTTTTGGGTATGCCTACCGAAGCTATCCACACTCCTTTCATGAGCGACCGCTATCTATCCATCGAAAATGCTAAATACATATTTGGCAATATGAAGAACATCGGCGACGAAGTAGAGTTTAAAGACGGTGGTATTATAAAAACTCGTGCTAAAGAAGTGCTTAACAACGCTACAGTTCTTTTGGAAAACATGGAAAAAGAAGGATTGTTCTCTGCTTTGGAAAAAGGTATCTTTGGCAACGTAAAACGTCCTAAGAATGGTGGTAAAGGTCTTGACGGTGTAACCGAAAAAGGTGCCAACTATTTCAACCCATTCA
>JAFZEK010000362.1 GCA_017560705.1 Bacteroidales bacterium
GCTTAGTTCTTGAACTATAACCAAACACGAACATTTCCTGATGATTATCGTTCTCAAAAATGAAGCTCTGCCAATTCAGCCATATATCCGAAGTGTAGTACTTGTTTTCATACAAAACTTGCACTCCATTTTCGGGGTCGGAGGTGTAGTTCAACTCGTTGTTAAAGATGGGGTAGCTCAGCCAATGATTGTTCAAATTATACAGCGTACCGAAAACGATGTGCAGCCTATCCATAGGCGAAAACTGAGCCCTCATAACAGGCAAAATATGCAACCCCTTCTGATACTGCTCACTCTCCCACTGCGATATGCCCAAATACGAATAGCAAGGATAAAACTCTCCTCCCCAAAAACGCAACAAATTGACACCTACTTCCATGCGTATACGCTTTGACAACGCCAACGAAAACTGAGGCATCATCCTAAAACCCGGCAGTGTGTAGCCTTTCACTTTCTCGCCCAAAAACTCATTATTCTTAAAAAAACTATGAGCTCTAACTTCCAGATACAGCTCTTTCACCTCAGAACTATCTATTCGAGGGTCCTCATAAAACAGCTGCGACACCTGTGCCTCCGCCCTATGAGAGTATGCTAACAACACTAGCACACAAACTATTAATATTTTCTTTCCATGAACTAACATATTGCAAAGATACATAAATATATAGTCCAAACAAAAGAAATTATCATTTTTTTATTTCAGCACGCTCTACCCTTCTACTACACAATGACATAAACCACCCTCAGCACTCTAAAAAACTTCCCTCCTTACGATACAAAAATTACATCCCGATGCAGATAAATTTACATCCCGAAGAAAATTCATCTACATCCCGAGGAAAATTTATTTCCATCGGGAAAGAAATTTACGGCTATTAGCCTACTCCATTTTTTGAGCCTTCACTACCTTTCCCTTCAAATCTTCTAACCTTTTTTCTAGAGTGTTAGAATCCTGAACAGTAACAGCTTGCTGCATTAGCGGTGGAAGCGATATTATAACCTCTGCACACCACTTACCGTTTTCTTTCACCATATCCAAAGTGCCGTTTTGCACCTGTATGGGTGTAGTTTTCTTATAATCCACTGTAGCAGTGCTATCCGTTAGCACATTCACTTTCAGTATATCTATAGTGGCAGGCATGTTGGATTTTATGTAGTTGGTATCCGTATTGGGAAGCAAGAAATTCTCTAGCACATTCAAAGTTTTTTCGCAAGTGGCTTGGCTGGCATGAGGGCGAGCTTCGCCCACTTTGTAGTTTCCCATGGCATCAAGATAGGCGTATGCAGTTTTTTCTATCTCTTTTTCAGCACCTCCGCATCCAATAAGCACCAATGCCGACACTATTATCAAAATATTTCTCTTCATATATATGTTGGTCATTCTTTATTTTAGACAAAAAAAGTCCGAACTTGCATTCGGACTTTTTCTTTAAAAAGTTCTTTTATTCTATAGAATTAGTTTTTTCCAACTTTTACAGCTGCACCAGCTGCTGCTGCTTTTAGACCATCTTTAAGTTCGTTGTCTAATTTTTCTTTAGCTGCATCAGCTTCAGATTTAATAGCTGCACCAGCAACGGCTTTTTGATTTTCTACAGAAGTTTTGATTTCGTTTTTAAGTTGTTCTTTTGCATCAACTTTTTCAGCTTTTACAGTTTCAGTTTCTTCTTCAACTGCTACTTGTTTAGCAGGAGTTTGAGCAGGAGCTTGAACTTCTTCAACAACTTCTTCAGTTGCTTCATCAGCAACTATTTCTTCTTCAGCAGGAGCATTGTTAGCATTGCCACAAGCAACAGCAACAGCCATAGCTACAACTGCTAATCCAAATAATTTAAATGCTTTTTTCATTGTCTTTTATTCCTTTATTTAATAGTACAAGAAAAGACCTTTCTTACAAAGAAAAGTCTTTTCTTTATAGTTATTGTTTACTAATTATCTTACGATAGCTTTTACGTCAACACCTGACATATTAACAGAACCCTTAGCCATTTCAATAACAAGATTCTTAATAGTAGCAGTCATGTTTTGAGTTTGAGCAGAAGGCAATAAAGTTGGAGTTACATAACCATCAGCAACGATACCCATGAAGTCAAACATTACAGCGTTGATGTTAGCAGAAAGTGTCAAAGCAGTTAAATCTAAACCTGTTACATTGATAGTAGCAGATTTTGCCCACCAGTCACCAAATTGTCCTTGAGTACCATCTTGGTAAGTCAAAGTAATACCACCTTCTAGATAGTATTCTAATCTGTAAATGCTTTCGTTAGCATAAGTTAATTCTTCAGTAATTTGGTCAGTTATTGTACCAGTAGAAGAAGCATAAACGTAAGCATCCATACGTGGTTTACCAGATTGATCACCAACAGCGATAGCAGCTACTATACCGTATTGAGACATGTAAGCACCAACAGATTGTACAGCTTCCCAAGAATCGCTACCAAATGTTACAGTTACACCGTCTGGAGTTTGACCGCCAGTTCCTGGATTGTCACCTGTTCCTGGATTATCTCCTGTACCTGGTTCTTGTTCTGTTCCTGGATCTGGTTCAGTACCTTCTGGATCTTTTGTACAAGAAGTGAAGCATAAAGTAGTTGCTAATAAAGCAACGCCTAATAATTTAAAATACTTTGTCATTGTTTTTTGTTTTTTAAGTTTATCAATTAATCTTATATTATTACGTATTTTTTTCTCGTCAGAAAACTTGTGCAAAGATACGACTTTTTTTGCATATAATAGCACATAAAGCAAAAAAAAATATTAATTATTTCACCGGCAACACACCTATACACTGAATATCAATTATTTTTAATATCCAATGCGTTCCTTATTCCGCTGCCTACTATCATAAAAGCTAGCACTATAAGCATAATGGCGAAGCCTGGAATAAGAGCCAAATATGCAGAATCTAGCAAAATATATGCATAATTTTCTTTTACCATCGTACCCCACGAAGGCATAGGAGGTTGCACACCTATACCAAGAAAGCTAAGACCTGCTTCGAGGAGTATAGCCGAGGCAAAATTGGAAGCTGCTATAACTATCACCGCACCCCATATATTGGGAAGCACGTGGTTAAAGATGGTGCGAAAAGGTGTAAAGCCCAATGCTTTGGCGGCTTCTACATATTCTTTTTCTTTTATGGAAAGCACTTGTCCGCGTACCACACGAGCCACATCTACCCACATTGTAAGCCCCACAGCTACAAACACTTGCCAAAATCCTTTGCCTAGCACAAAAGTGATGGCTATGACTAGCAACACGGTGGGTATGCTCCACACCACATTGATGAACCACATTATAATACTATCCACCGCTCCGCCGTAGTAGGCTGCCAACGCCCCTAGCACTATGCCTATAATCAAGGCAATAGCAATGGCAATAAAGCCCACTGAAAGACTCACTCTACTGCCCAGCATTATCTGGCTCAGCACATCACGCCCATAGCGGTCAGTGCCTAAAACGAAAGTGCGAGTAGCCAAGTTTTCGGCTTTCACCACTTCTTGTAGTTGGCTTATAGTCAGTGTTTGTTGGCCATGCTGCATAGTAGTGAACGTTATAGAGTCGCCGTTTTTTATTATCGGGCATTTTTCGTTCAAAGCGAAAGCCACATCAGCAAGATGGAATTTCTTCAGCTCGCCATCGTTGGGTTCGGAACCGGTGTAGGTTTCCATACACACACTATCTGCCTCAAAAGTAGCCTTATATATAGGATAAGCATAGTATGGCAACTTTTTGCCATATAGCATATTCTTAATGAAGTTAGACGACTCTAGAGCTTCGTTCTTAGCCACATAGAGAAAATTGGCCTTAGACATAGGTTTTTGCACCGCAAGTTCCAAATACTGCTGATTGGAATATTTCTAC
>JAFZEK010000363.1 GCA_017560705.1 Bacteroidales bacterium
ATATAATTAAATAGTATATATAATTAATAGTATATACTAACTCTTTGGAGTTGCTTTCATCGAAAGAACGATTTTGCAAGATTTATTCTTGCAAAATCGTTCTTTTTTTTGTGTTTGAGGTGTTGAAATCGTTTTTGATGTTGATGCTAATAGACTTATAGTTGTCTCTAGAAATTGCTTTTTGTGAATAGATGAAAACGTTGAAGTTCGTTATCTGATATTTCTAATGCATGAACGTCTAAAGTATCTAATAACGCCGGTGCTGTTTTTAATTTTCCATATTTAGCTGCTTTCTCGTTTTTTTCAAAATATGTTTTGAGTAGAATACCTAACTTTTCTGAAGGCTTGGATAATGATTCGATGTCTTTGTTCTTTATGATGGAATGTTCGGATATACTTGTTACTTTTTTTCTTTTATAACCTTCTTTTTCAGCCCATTTATCCATACAAGCAGGTTGTTTTAAAAACCAAGCTTCCATTTCTTGAATCATGAAAAATACGGAATCTTTTTTCTCTTCCGGTATAATAATGGTTTTAGTTGAGTCTGTTTCGTTTAATAGTTTATTGAACCATAGCTGTTTTTCATTTGGAGGCAAATCTGAATCTACAAAAAGGGCGATTGGCATAGATTCTTTGGCAAACTTTTTGGCAGCGTTGCGGTAGCCATTGCCCAGATAAATTGTAATTTCTATATCGTCTCTATTCAAAAGTCGGCCAAAGAATTTGTGTAGCGATTCTCTTAAGGCTTCAGCATTATTGGCTGTTTCGGCCGATACAGAATTGGGATACACTCCACCTTCTATTATAAGATTTAGTTTTACCATCTCTTACCTCCAATTTGTCCGAGCAACCACATTTGTCCCGGAAGGTAGTCGCCTTCCCAGTCGGGGAAATCCTCTTCGGTAATGTTTTTTACTATTGTAGTATTGTTCTCGTCTTTTTCAAATACAAGGATGTCTTCAAGTTCAAATTGGTTGAGTAGGTGAGGAGAGTGTGTTGCAATAATAAGTTGTGTTTTTTGAGAAGCGTGTTTTATCATCTCGGCTACCGAACGAATCATGTCAGGATGTAATCCTTTTTCCGGCTCATCGATGGCTACAAGGTTGCCTTGTAGAGGATTATAAAATATACTTTCTAGCAATAAGAATCTTAATGTTCCATCTGATATGTGTAAAGCACCAATAGCACGACTCATGTTTTTCTCAAGTAAAGATAAATATGATTGACCATATATATTACTGATTTCTATACTCTTAAAATTGGGATTGATATTTTTAAATGTATTTTCTAAACGATCAAAATCAAATGAGTGCTTAAGTTTTAGTAAATTTAAAATCTGAGACAAATTGCTCCCATTCTTTCGTAAACGAATATCTGTGGAAAATTCAGTTGTAGAGCGAACTCTACTTCCTTCTTCTACATTAAAATTACTATAAACAGATATTGATTCTATCGCTTTACGCAAAGTGTGAATAGGCAAATAATGTTTAGGATCATTTATTTGACGAAGAATTAATTCTTGTCCTGAAATGTCACTATCCGAATAATCTTGAAACAATATTGTAGAATCTTGAGTTTGTGTACTCATTTTTCCATTCCCATTGCTAAAATCTAAATAAGTAAATGGTAAGCCTGTTCTTTTTTTATTTTCTGTATACATTTCTTCATTCAAAGTATAACTCGTGCCTGATTGACGAATTGTAATACGATAATACACGTCTGATTTAAAATCTGCCATCGTATTGATAGTGTTTAGCTTTTTATAATCGAATATGTATGTAATTTGGGCATATGGAGCTTTTTGTTCTCCATTACAATTTATGATTTCTTCGTAGCCACCCCATTGTTCTTGAATAAGTTTTACTAATCCTTCGCCAACAATACCTTCGGTAAGGATACGTAAAGAATTGATGAAAGAACTTTTTCCACTTCCATTTATACCTAATAGAAGGTTTACTCTGTCGTTTAATTTTATTTCGGTCTTTCCTTTAAACGAAAAGAAGTCTTGTATAATAACGGCTTTAAGCATGAAAATTTTTATTTTATATATTTATTACAGACAAAAACGAGTTTGTATATGGTTTTATTATTGTTACTTATTCTTTTATGGCAACTTCTAAAAATTGCTTTGTAAGTGATTTGTGGAATTTTCTTGAGAAGATTTCTAGTTTCTTTTGACCCATCATAGCAGGCTATGCGACCCCAAAAGAAATAGAAAGATTTCAAGAACGTTGTGATTAAGCGAGAGAAGAGCAATGCCTCAGCATTAGCTATTTCGAGCGATAGCAACATCGATGAAGTCAATCACACAAAAATTCTTTCATTTCATAATAACATTTCATAGAACGTGATTTTTTTAGAAAGTTGCCTTATATCAATTGTGCAAAGATACTACTTTTTAAGCGATTTTTTGGGGAAAAGTTGTATTATCTGTATTAAAAAGAGTTATTAGGGTTATTTTTTATGATCTAAATAATTGGGGTATAGATATTAATAGTTGTATTACAGGAAAAACAAGAAAGTGGTGAAAATCTGTAATAATACATCGGTAACGTATAGAAAAAAACTCCTTCCAATCAAACTTTTATATTTTAGAGAAATTACTGCGGTTTATTCTTGATCTATTTCTTTTTCTTCTTCTTTTTCAATTGTATAGCCCGCTATACTTAATCAAAAGAAAGTAGAAATCTTCTCAAGAACGTTGCATTTAAGCGATTAAAGAGCAAAGCCCCAGTATTAGCTCTTTCGAGCGATAGCAACATTGACGAAGTCAACGCACGCAAAAGTTCTTTTGTTTCATGATAATATTTCTTAGAACGTGGAATTTTTAGAAGTTGCCTTACATTATAAATTCGCAAAAATAAAATAGAAAAACATGAAAAATTATCTATTATTAGTCCTCTTTGCAATGGTTGAAATGTTAAAAGATTAGGTGTTTTAATCCATATAATCAAGTAGTTAATATTGTGGGAGTACTTTTTTATATTGATAGATTTTATTATATGAAATATTTATTGTAAATTTGCAACTTGTTAGAAAAAACCGTTTTTCGTACGAATAGTTAGAAGAATAGGTTTAGTGGGGATTCCGAAAACCATAAAAAGAGTAGGAATGATACTAACATTCAGGTGAAAATGAAGAGAGTATTTATTTTGGCAGCTACTGTTTTATTTGCTGCAACAGCTGTTATGGCACAGCCAAAAACTTCAGAAAAAGGATTGTGGAAGCAAGCTAAAAAGCAAGCTAAAACAATGGTAAAAGAAGGTTGGAAAGTAGATGGAAGCCAACCTATGGAAAATTGTTTGTACAATCACTTGGTTAAGCTAAGCGACCCCAATTATCAAGAAGTTGTGGCTACAGTATCGGGTAGTACTACTGTTAGAACAGTGAACCAAGGAAAACAATGGGCTAGAAATATGGCAAACCAATCGTATGCCAAAGATGCTAGCACTGTTGTGAAAGGTAGAATTATGGGCGAATCGGGTGCCGGTATTGACGGTGCTCCTTCGGTGGATAACTTCTACGAAGCTTACGAAGCTTTGGTGTACAAGAGCATTCAAGGTGAATTGAAAATGAGTTTCGGTGTTTATCGCGAAACTAAAGAAGGAACTATTGAATACATTGGCTACTACACCGTAAACGAAGAAGAAGCTTCTAAGGCTCGTATAAAAGCTATGCAAAACGCCATGAAGGAATCGGAATTTGCACGTAAACATGCCGAAGAAATTGGTAAATTTGTTCAACAAGGATTTGATCAGTAGTAATAACTATTAGGGTGTGCTGCTAAAGCCTTGTAAAAAGGGTTTTAGCAGCATATTTTTTAAATGTAAGTTTGGTATGAAACGCTTATTTGTATTTGCGATAATGGTGATGTCTTTAGCCTCATTGTCGGCTAAGGAAAAAATAGAAAAAGTGAAGGTTCGTGGTGAGTATACTTTACTTACTACTGCTGATGTTACTTTCAAGCAAGCTGCTGCTGAGGCATTGAAAGATGCTAAGCGTAAAGCGATAGAAAAAGTTTGTGGCGAGACGGTGAACGTGTGGGACAGAATGAGTACCTCCAATGTTGGGGAATCGTTTAATAGTTTGTCGCTTAATCAGATTAATGGAGAGCTAGTGGAATACACTGTCATAAAGGAATGGCGTGAAGATAGCAAGGTGCGCAGTGTGGAAGTTTTGTTCTATTGCGAAATAGAAGCTAAGGTAAAGAAAGGCTTGACTCCCGACCCTAATTTTACTGCAGACATTGAAGGTGTGAAAGGTATATACTTTGAAGGTGACAAGATAGAGTTCAAAGTGACACCATATCGTGATGCTTATTTGAAGATATTTTGCATGGAAAATGAGCAGTTGGGTTATCGTTTGTACCCCAATGAGATTGATGGTACAGTACAAAAGCTAACTGCCAACAAGAAACATGGTATTTTGGAGTATTCCGATTTGGAATGTGCTAAAAGTACTACTCAGAAGGTGGAAGTGAATTATCTTGTTTTTGTATTTACCAAAGAGGAGTATCCATTTTATAAGGATGTAAACTCGTGGCAGGAGATAGAAACATGGATGGCCAAGATTCCAAGCGACCAAAAGTACATATACTATGCTCCTATAGAAATTAGAGAGAAACAATAAATGAATATTTAGTAACTGTATAAAAATAACTATCATGAAAAGATTAGTGATTTTGGCAGTGTGCTTTTCAGCACTTGTATGTGTAGCACAAAATAATGCCGTAACAAAGAAGAAGACCTTGGTTATAAACCAAGAAACACCAGAGTCTAGAGCCGCTAATGTGGATAGAGATGTGCCTGTAACAGAAATATCTCAAGAAAAAACCTTTGCACTTATCATAGCCAACGAGAACTATGATCAAGTGGCTGACGTGGATTATGCTTTGCATGATGGACGTAGTTTTAAGAACTACTGCGAAAAAACATTGGGGATACCTGCTAACCACATCTTGTATTCCGAAAATGCTACAGCAGGAAAAATTAAATCAGAGCTGAAAAAGTCGAAAGATATATTGGAAGCTTATAAAGGCGAAGCATCATTAATAGTGTATTATGCCGGTCATGGTGTACCTGATAAAAATCTTAATGGCTATTTGTTGCCTACCGATTGTTCGGGTAGCGACCTATCGATGGCTGTGGCTTTGAACGATATGTACGAAGAGTTTTCCGAAGTGCCTGCTCAAAGCATTGTAATGTTTTTGGATGCTTGTTTTAGTGGTTCTAAGCGTGGCGAAGGTATGATTCAAAATGCTCGTGCCGTAAAAGTAGTGGCAAAAGACAATAAACCTAAAGGTAAAGTTATTGTGTTTTCGGCTGCTCAAGGGGATGAAACTGCTCACCCTTACAAAGAACAACGCCATGGAATATTCACATACTACTTGCTTAAGAAGTTGAAAGACACTCAAGGCGAAGCAACATTGCAAGAGCTTGGCGAGTATGTACAAACTCAAGTGCGTCAAAATTCCGTAAATATAAGTGAAACTAAACATAGTCAAACACCCACAATGGTGGCATCGCCAAAATGGGGAGATGATTGGAAAGAATTAAAATTGAAATAGAAAGATATGAAGAAATGTCTATTGTTCTGTGTCATTGTTTTTGCTACATTCTGTGGTAAAACAGTGGCACAGAATGTTACTAATTTGGACTTTGCATTAAGAGATGGTAAAGTAGTTATAACTTACGCTTTGGATTATCCAGCGGATATTAAAGCGTATTATTCTCTTGACGATGGTAATAGCTATAAAGAAATAACCAAGGCTACGGGCGATTTGGGTGCATTGGTAACGCCCTCGCCTATGAAACGTATAGACTGGGATGCCTTTGCCGAAGTTGAAAACTTAGAGTATGAATCGGATGTAGCGTTGGTTATTAAGGTGGAAGCTATTGCAAATGCATATACCAAACAAGCTATGGAGGCGGCCAAGAAAATGGTAAAAGAAGAAAAAGCCGACCAATACCTTATAGTTCGTTGTGCTGACGATGGAGCAATGTTGTATTTGGATTCTACCGGTACAGGATTGCCGTTTACTAAGGGGGTTATTAGGATACCAGTAGCTTCAGGTAATCATACCTATAAGATAGAAGCTCCTATGTACGAAACTGAATCGGGGCAAATAGATGTGTTGGCTTATCAAAACAAGGAACTTGCTGTGAATTTGAAGCCTTTGTTTTCGGAAGTAACAGCTATTGCAGACCCTGAATATCTTATTTATGTAGATGGTGACTATATGGCAAAGGGACAGTGGAAAGGTCGTTTGTTGCAGGGTAAGCACATTTTGGAAGCTCGCAAGGGCGAGAAATATTTGTCTATGCCATATATGTATGAAGCTGTAAAAGGTACTACTCAAACTATAAATTTAAAGAATTCAGCACCTGCTGCTCTAATGATAGTAGAAAGTGAGGAAGCTGATGTGGCTATGTTCATTGATGGTGAAGATAAGGGTATTCAAACAAAAGTGGCTGATATTATCTCTGTAGGTAAGCATGATATTAAACTGAAAAAGCATGGATTTGAAAATACGGATACTACGGTGATTCTAGAACATGGTAATGTTGCTAATGTGATATTAAAAATGCAGCCTGTAACCAACAAGTTTTTCTTCTTGGCTAATATGGCTTACTCTATGTCGCCTCAAGCATCATACGGTATAACACTAGGAACTGTAAAATATTGGGGTTGGTATTTGAGTGCTACTACTAATCTGGACTTTAGTTCTATGGGTTATGAATTTGCAGAGCCAACAGAAGGATACTATACTGGCAAAACATCTACATCGCGTTTTGCTCTTAATGTGGGTATAGTGCGTCGTTTGAACAAGATATTCTATCTTAAAGCCGGTGTAGGCTATGGAATAAGAAATCTTTCGTGGCAAAAGAGCGATGGTGATTGGGTGAATATTACTGCTAATTCTTTTAGTGGTTTGGAAGCCTCGGTAGGTATGCAAATGATGTTTGGTCACTTTGTTCTTTCGGCAGATGCAGTTGTGCCTACAACAAAAATTGGTAAATATTGCGAAGCTCGAATTGGCGTTGGTTTTGCTTTTTAATTTGGTATGAATAGTATAATAGGATAAATATGATTATGAAATATATAAAAAGTATATTAGTAATAGCTCTTTTAGCTTTCTGTGTGTCGTGTGAGAAAGATATGAGTGTAACACCTTCTCGCATATATACAATAGATGCTACCGATATTATAGGTACTAATGCTTTGGTAGGTGGCAACGTTATTGCTAATGGCAATTTGGAAATACGTAAATGTGGTATATGTTGGAACACTAAAGGAATGCCTACTGCGGGAGACTCTCATATAGAAGGCAGTCTTTCGGAAAACCATTTCTATGTAACTCTTAGTGGGTTGACAGTAAAAACAACTTACTATGTTCGTGCCTACGTGGTAGATAAGAATGGTACGTACTATGGCGATGAAAAGACATTTACCACTACCGATGAGTTATATCCCGATTTAAGAACAAAAGATGTGTCGGCTATTACAAAAACTTCTGCTGTTGGCGGAGGTGTGGTAGTATTTGCCGGTAATCCAGAGGTGACAGAACGTGGTATTTGTTGGGCTACTACTCAAAATCCCTCAGTAGAAAATTCCAAAAAATCAAATGGAGCAGGCAAAGGTGATTACCTTTGTGATATAACAGGACTTACAAAAAATACTACTTACTATGTAAGAGCATACGCTTATTGTGATAAGACTAAAAAGTATTTTTATGGTCCACAAAAGACATTTAAAACAAAGGCTAATTAGAAGTAACGACATATAAATTTTAGGAACGGAGGTTTGTTGATTATGAATAGAATAAAAACGTTATTAGGAGTATTGGGTATTGCGTGTTGCGGTGCTGCAATGTCGCAAACCGATGATGATAAATTTCGTGCAGAGTTTGAGGCTTTCAAGCAGCAAGCTCAGAACGAGTTCAACACCTTTAAGCACGATGCTGAAAAGGAGTATGAAGAATTTCGTAGAAAAGCCAACGAAGAGTATGCCAATTTTATGGCTACTCCGTGGACGTTTTTTGAATCCAACGAAGCTGTGGAAGCTCCAAAAAGTCCCGAACCGCCCGTTCCTGAAATAAAGAAACCGGAAGAGCCAAAGCAAGAGGAGGTGGAATTGCCTTTTGAAGTGGTGATACCTGAACCGGAAAGATGTGCTATGCCTGAACCTCCGGTGCCTATAAAAGCACCTGTTGTTCCTGCTAAGAACATACTAAAATTCTCGTATTACAACACAGAATGTAGCCTGGGAATGGGTGATGATATTAAGTTTTCGCTTGACGATGTTTCCGAGAAAGCAGTGTCCGATGCATGGAAAAAACTTTCTAATAAGCAGGTTGATGATTTTGTGGCTAACTGTTTGCAGCTTAGAAAAGATATGCAGCTTTGCGATTGGGGATACATAACAATGCTAGACACTATTGCAAACAACATCTTTGGTAAGAAGACCAACGAGGGCGTAGTGCTACAAATGTATGTGCTTACACAATCGGGATATAATGTGCGTATAGCTAGAACTGATAATAAATTAGTGCTACTATTGCCTACTAAGGAAGTGCTTTACAACTACACTTACCTAATGATAGATAATGAAAGATATTATGTAATAGACCAAACCGATGCCGATGGTTTTATGGTATTTAATCATGCCTTTCCAAAAGAAAAGATGTCTTCGTTGCAAATAAGAACTATTCCGAATTTGGTGAATGTGCGTACTAATGTCAAGAATTTTGAATCCGAAGCCTATCCCGATGTAAAGGTTGCGGTAGCGGTAAACAAGAATTTGGTGGATTTCTATAATTCTTATCCTTTGGGAGATTGGAACAATTATGTGTCGGCTTCGCTAAGTAAAGACGTAAAGGACGTGTTGTATCCTATGCTTAAAAAGCAGATAGAAGGAAAAACACAAGAAGAAGCCGCTAATATACTTATAAATTTTGTACAGACGGCTTTTGAATACAAGGTGGATGATGAGCAGTTTGGCTATGAACGTCCTTTGTTTGCCGACGAAGTGTTCTATTATCCATATAGCGACTGTGAGGATAGGTCTATACTTTTTGCGGTGTTGGTGAATGAGCTGATGGGTTTGGATGTGGTTCTGTTGCACTATCCTGGTCATCTGGCTACTGCAGTAAGATTTTCCAACGATATAGTAGGAGACTATATTAATCTAGATGGTGATAAATACATCGTGTGCGACCCTACATATATAGGTGCAAGTATAGGAGAGGCTATGGAACGCTACAAAAATGAACAAGCAAAGGTGGTGAAAATAAAATAAAGTGGAAAAGAGATGAAAAAGATATTGATAATGTTGCTTTGTTTGCCCATATCTTTTGTGGCTTATTCGCAGAATGATTGTACTCATTTTGATACCATAGGACAGTATGATGATGCGTTTGCGTGTTTCTTGTCCGATACTTTGAATCCTCATAAGCAATATAAAATAGGAGAGTACTACTACGAAGGCAAGGTGGTGAAGAAAGATTATTCTAAAGCAGTAGAGTGGTTTAAGAAATCGGCGTTGGGCAATGATTCCGATGGACAAAATAATTTAGGCTACTGCTACCGTAGGGGTAAAGGTGTGGAGCAAGACGATAAAATGGCTGTACATTATTTTACTTTAGCGGCAGAAAACAATAATAGTTTTGCACAGTACAATCTAGGATGGTGCTACGAAAATGCAAAAGGAGTGACACAAGATTTGAGCCAAGCTGCTTATTGGTTTGAGAAAGCTGCTACCCTTGGTGATGTTACAGCCCAGCTGTATATAGGTAATTACTATTTCACCGGCTTGGGTGTGGAGCAGAATTTAGAGAAAGCATTGTACTGGATGGAGAAAGCTGCAGAGCAGGGCGATCCTACTGCACAATATAAACTGGCTTCTATCTACGAAGAACAAAATGATAGTGAGAAAGCCGATTACTGGTATTCCTACTCCGTAGAAAATGAAATAAGAGCCACTCAAGCAGATATGCTGGAGAATGTAGCCGGCATGGAAGCAAAAGAAGAACGAAACTACACTGCCGATGTGGAGCTATATAAGAAAGCTGCTTCGCTAGGACACCACAAAGCACAATGCAACCTGGCACTATGCTACTACCGAGGTCTTGGAACAAACAAGGATTATGCCAAGGCTGCAGAGCTATTTGCACAAGCAGCCGAAAAGAACAATACCACTGCTCAATACATGCTTAGCGTGTGTTATCAAATGGGTACCGGAGTGGAAAAAGATATGAAGCAAGTAGTGTTTTGGAGCCAAAAGGCAGCAGAAGGCGGAAATGTAACAGCTATGTACAACCTTGCCAACTGCTACTACTATGGCCGCGGAACCGAAAAAGACTACAACAAAGCCCTTGAATGGTACAAAAAAGCTGCCGGCAAAGGACACGAAAAAGCTAAAATAGGAATAGATAATGCAACAAAGAAAATACAGGAAGGAAGATAGTTATGAAACACTTTAATATGAAAACCGGAATAAGAAAGATTACAGCATTGGCAATGATGATGCTGTGTGTGTGTCAGGTATGGGCATTTGATTTTAGTGCATTAAGCCCAAGCGGACATAGGTTATATTACACCATAGTGTCGGATGTGGCACCGCGTACGGTAAAGGTGGTAGCACCAGCCGATGATAGGTATTATTATGGTGTCACGTGGGATGGATTTACAAAACCTACCGGCAATGTGGTGGTACCCGATACTGTTACTTACG
>JAFZEK010000043.1 GCA_017560705.1 Bacteroidales bacterium
AACACTGGTTATCCAAAAACTCTCCTTCTCATGAAAATCATAATTAGGCAACCGCCCTACTATGTTACGAAAAAACAAACCTAGAAAAAACACTACAACTATGGATGTCATAAAACCCCGCTGTGCACCATCATCGTAGTAGATAGACAATGCAGCAGGTAGCACCATAAAGCAGGCCATTACCATTAGCATTACCCCCAACAAGCGTACTACCAACTTGCCGTTGAACACCCTAGTGTGAAAGTGCATCATTTTTCGAACAATTTTGATATTGCATACATTACCTTGGGCAGTGTAAACACCACCACTTTATCCCCTGCCATTATCTGCATATCCCTAGTTGGCAGCAGTGCCTGATTGCCTCGTATTATTCCGCCAATAGTGGCACCTTGCGGAATGTTCAAATCCTTTATAGGCATCCTCGTGGCACGGCTTTTTTCTTGTGCCGTAAGCTCGATAAGCTCGGCATTTGTTCCACTCAACCATTTGCTCGACACTGCATCCCCTTTCACCGTAAAACGTGCTATATAGCTTGCCGTTATCAGCTTCTTGTTTATTATTGTATCTATACCTATGGCCTGCGACAGGTTGATGAAGTCTGTGTTTTCTACCAATGCTATTGTCTTCTTCACGCCATAGTTACGTGCATGTAAACACGTAAGTATGTTGGTTTCGGTAGAATTAGTAACAGCCACAAACGCATCCGTTTTTTCTATCCCCTCCTCTCGCAGAAGCTCAGTGTCGGTAGCATCTCCGTTTATTATCAGTGTCTTTTCTAGCACCTCTGTTAAGCCCTCACATCTTGTTCGGTTCTCATCCACTAAAGTAACACTCAGTTTATCCTCCAAATTCAATGCCGCAAACCGACCTATACGACCGCCGCCGGCTATCATCACACTCTTTATGTTCACATCCGACGACCCTATCACCTTCTTTATTGGCTCCAATTGGCCCGGCTTTGAAATAACGTAGGCCAAATCGCCCTTCTGAAATCGTACAACAGAGTTGGGTATTATTGTTTTACCATTACGCAAGATTGCTACAATACGCACCTCTATACCTGGATACTCCATCACTATCTCTCGCATCGTTTTGCCTATCACAGATGCATTCTCATCTAGACGGATAAGGTACATACTTAGCAATCCATTCGAAAAATCAAAAAACTCAGTAGCAATATTATAGTTTAGCAGGTTGATTATCTCCTTGGCGGCTATACGCTCGGGACATACCATCTCATCAACTCCCAAATCGCGAAACATCGTTTTATTCTGTGGCTGAAGGTATTCTACATTGCTTATTCGTGCCACAGTGCGTTTCGCTCCCATCTTCTTGGCTAGTATGCAAGTAATGATGTTGATAGACTCGTCGTGCACAACAGCCAATAGCAAATCACAGCTTTGAACATTTGCATGTTGCAAAACTTGAAACGATGTTGAATCGCCGGCTATTGCCAATATATCCATCTCTCGCTCCAACTTTTGAAGCAATTCCGAATGTGGATCCACCACTGTAATGTTATGTTCCAACTCCGACAACGATTTTGCCAAGTGAAATCCCACCTCTCCATCGCCTGCTATAACAATATTCATATACCTTTATAATATTATACTACAATAATTTACTCCATTTTTCCGCCTTTTTTTTAAGCTAAATAAATGTACACAAATGTACAACTATTTTTCCAGATTTCTACCATAAACTGTTGTAAAAGTTCTCAACGCCATTAATAACAGTTGATTTTGCAGACAATAAAGCTTCATCCTATCGAAAAAATATTTCAGGATAATATTTCCCCGAAACGTGGAATTTTTAGAAGTTGCCTCTATCCAAAACACGTATATATCAAAAATAATGTGTAATTTTGCACTTCGAAAGAATAAATGAATTATGGAACATTTTGCCACACATAAACTATCAAAAACGTCAACATCGTTACCCTCAAAGGTTAGCGATAGCATACACTGTGGTAGTGTCTCGTGGATAACCAACGGCAGTGGCACACCTGTACAGCATTTGCAATATATGCCGTATGGCGAACCACTTGTAAATGAGAGAACATCTTCCTACGAAGAACGCTTCACTTTTACCGGGAAAGAAAGGGATTCAGAGACAGGCTTTTCCTACTTTGGAGCACGGTATTATGATTCGGATTTGATGACGGGCTGGCTTAGCGTGGATCCGCTTGCGGATAAGTATCCGAATATTTCTCCTTACGCTTATTGTGCTTGGAATCCGGTGAAGCTTGTGGACCCGGATGGGGAGGAAATAGTTTTTGAAGATAATAAAGCAAAAATTTTATTTGAGCAAGTGTATAATAATGTTAAAAATAGAATGTCAGAATTAAAAAACAATGGATTAAAAAAGAAACGTGATATTCGAGAGTATGAACAGTTAAAAGAAATATACACTTCATTAAATGATGTAAAAGAATCATCAATAGTATTTTACTATAAAACAATAGATAATAAAGATGATAATTTGGCTGGTGGAAAAACATATGGAAAAAATAATATTGATGGAATA
>JAFZEK010000044.1 GCA_017560705.1 Bacteroidales bacterium
AAACGCATTTGATAACCAAACACACTGCGAGTGCCCGTACCTGTACGGTCGTTTTTATCAGTTCCATTGTTCATTACATGCTGCAAAAGAGTCAAATATTGGTTCATTTCTATTCTGTATTATCCGTTTATATATTATTCTTTGTTTCGTATTTCGATTTGCAAATTTACGACTTTTTCAGCAGAAAACCACATTTATATTTCATAAAGACGTTATACTTTCCAACAAAAACAATAATCATCACAGAAACATAAACTACAACCGTTTGTTTTTATGACAAAAACAATAGCAATGAATACCGCAGAACTAACACCACAAGATTTTATTGAAAAGGTTGTAGACTATAAAAACAAACCTAGTCAATTAAACTATTTGGGCGATAAGCCTGCCATTATTAATTTCTATGCCGACGGATGTAAACCATGCAAGAACATAGAGAAGATACTCAGCGAAATATCCAAGAAATTTAAGTCTAAACTACATGTTTATAAAATAAACATCGATAGAGAGCCGGAACTATCCATTTTATTTGGAATAGGTGGTCTTCCGACATTGGTTCTAATACCACAAAACGAAGAACCTAAAATAATACAAGGAAACATTCCCAAAAAAGATTTGATAGCAATAATCGAACGAATATTAGTGAAAAGCTCTGAATCGAAATAATTTATGAGAGTTTTGCCAATATACGTTCATAAAGCAAGCCTTTTTGCTCTTAAAACGCCGAAAAACAATGCAAAAAACAGCACAAACCACCTATATACGCATTGTTTTTCTTCGCTTTTTCCTCACAAATAGCTCTCAATAAACTTCTGTAAAATAAATAATTATAATACACATCGCTCTTATCTTCAAATAAAAGAAAAATAATTCTATTATTAGTCGGAAAAATAGTGTAAATTTGCAACTTAGAAAAACATTAAATTTAGTATTTTGGAAATAATGACTATAGACCCTCTGCCGGTGCTTGTAAGCTTACCAAACATCATGATGTTGACTGGCGTTGTTATTCTTTTTTTATTATCAGCGTTGGCTACATACTTCTTTCATGCCATCGATGAGCTTAACCGTAGCGATTATTCAGAAATTAAAAACAAAAGAACTACATACTCGTCCATAATATTACGACTCTTGGACGATGAGAATATAACCATGACATCGTTGGAGATTGCCGCCATTATGTTTCGTGGTTTTTCGCTAGTTTTAGGTATATTCCTATTCGAAAATATTGTATCAGCTTCTCATCCTCATTATTATCTTATTCTGAGTGTATGTACTATAATATACATATTATTGTTTGCTTTACTCACAATGAGACTACCCTACCACTTCGCTCAAAAAGATAATATACAAATAGTATGTCGTTGGGCTTTAGTTATAAAAATAACGGTAGTTATATTCACCCCTTTCAGTTTTATTATAAACAAACTCATAAGCAACAAGACTTTAAACAACAATTCCAACGCTCTTTCTGGCGATGAAATATCCGACGTTATAGAAATAGCCGAAGGAGGAGAAGACGTAGAAACAGAAACAAAAATGCTAAAAGGAATTGTGCGTTTCAGCGACTTGGTTGTAAACGAGATAATGAAATCACGTGTTGATGTGGTGGCTGTGGAAATGAACACTTCCGTAGAACATATCGTACGCATGGCAAAAGAAACAGGTTTTTCTCGTATACCCGTATATGAAAACACTATCGACAATATAAAAGGAATACTATACATAAAGGACTTGCTTCCTCTTATGATTGATAGCAAGAATTTTGAATGGAACAATCTTATACGCCCAGCCTTTTTTGTTCCTGAAACAAAAAGTGTCAGCGACTTGCTACACGAGTTTCAAGAAGATAAAATACACGTAGCAATTGTTGTTGATGAATATGGCGGAACATCAGGTTTGGTGACATTAGAAGATATTATAGAAGAAATCGTTGGCGAGATAACAGATGAATACGACAAAACTGAAACTGCTTACAATAAAATATCCGACGACACATTCCTATTCGAAGCAAAAACCAGCATAATAGATTTTTGCAAGATTATGGGGCTTTCGGATGAATGGTTCGACGAGATGCGTGGCGATGCCGAAACACTTGCAGGGCTTATTCTTGAAGTAGTAGGAGAAATACCAGCCGAAAAACAAAGCATTAAAATCAACAACTTCGATTTTTTGGTTATAAAAGCTAACAATAGACGTATTGAACAAATTCAAGTAAAAATAAAATAATGAATATGACTAAGTTTGTAAGAACATCATGCATAATTGCTACTATATTTTTATTTGTAGCATGCAACTTCGAATCGGAATATACTCCAAAACCTTCTACGTATTATAGAATTTCATTCCCCGAGAAAGAATATAATCTATACGACACAACGGCTTTACCATTCACTTTTGAAGTTCCAACATACGCAAACATTGTACACAAACGTAACGACAAAGATATTAAATGGTTCGACATCATATACCCATCGATGAACGGCACTGTGTTTATTAGCTATAAACAGCTAAATAACAAACGCACTTTGGCCCAAGAAGTGGACACAGCCCATCAGATGATGTCTGTACACTTCAATATGTCATCGGGAATACAAGAAAGCAATTATGCCGACTTCGAAAACAAAATCTTTGCAGATTCCTATACTTTGAAAGGTAACACCATAGCTTCCACCTATCAGTTTTGGGCTACAGACAGCGTAAATCACTTTGTGCGTGGTGCGTTCTACATAAATGGAAATCCAAACTACGATTCACTAGAACCTGTATACAAGTTTATCCAACAAGATATTATTCATTTTATTGAAACACTAAGATGGAAGTAAACGCAGTGTGCATTCCTAACACTTTGAAGACACTGCCTATACATTATATATACAACACACACTTATTATGAGAGTTTTTAAATTTGGTGGAGCATCGGTAAATAGTGCTAGTGCCGTGCAAAACATGGCTACCATAGTGGCAAAACACAAAGACGAACAATTGGTCATTGTAGTATCCGCTATGGGAAAAACAACTAACAACTTAGAGCTACTAGTGTCATCCAAAAATGGAATAGCTAGCAATTGGGAGGAAATCATTTCTTCTGTAAAGGATTATCATCTAAACATTGTTTCCAATCTGTTTGAAGAAGAAAAATCATACGACGTAAAATCTAAGATTGAAGATCTTTTCTCTCTTTTGGAAGAACAACTTAAACATCCATCATTCGACTATAATTTCAATTACGACCAAATTGTTTCGTTCGGAGAACTTATATCCACCACTATCATAAGCGAATACTTAAACCACCGCAACATAAACAACCAATGGGTGGACGTTCGCAACATTATAAAAACCGACTGCACATATCGTGAAGGTAAAGTGGACTGGGAATTGACACAAAGCTGTGTAACCAAAGAACTAACTCCTATCATACAAACTCATGGCATAGCTATAACCCAAGGTTTTATAGCCGGTTCTTCGCAAGGAAGCACAACAACCCTTGGTCGTGAAGGCTCCGACTACACGGCTGCTATACTTGCCTATTGTCTTTCGGCTACCGATATGGTTATATGGAAAGATGTTCCCGGATTCCTCAATGCCGATCCTAAGTTCTTTGCAAACACACAAAAGATAAACACCATTCCCTATAGCGAAGCCATCGAACTTGCCTACTATGGGGCTTCTATCATTCACCCTAAGACGGTGAAACCGCTACAAAACAAAGAAATACCACTACATGTAAAATCATTCATAACATCCGATTCTGACGGCTCTGTTATATGCTCAGCTACACACATAGAACCTGAAACACCACTATATATATTCAAAAACAACCAAGTACTACTATCCATACAGCCAAAAGATTTTTCCTTTATAGCTGAGGACAACCTACAAAAAATATTCGGCCTATTTGCCGAAACTGGTGTTAAAGTGAATATGATTCAGAATTCGGCTATCAGCTTCTCCGTATGTATCGATGGAAAAGACATTGTATTCGACAAACTTATTCCCGTACTGCAAAAAGATTTTCACGTACGCTATAACTCCAATCTACAACTCATAACCATAAGGTACTACACTCAAGATATTGTAAACTCCATTGTGGCAAACAGAGAGATTTTCCTTGAACAACACAGCCGTCTTACTGCTCAAGTGCTAGTATCCATGGAATAAGAATTGCGGACTCGTTTCCACTTTTCATAGTATTCTTTATAATAATAGTCGGCGGTTTGAGAACAAGAAAATCATTCTCCTAAGCATACAACATAAAAACAGCCCTTATTGCATTATCCTCCAAGGCATAATACAATAAGGGCTATTTGCTATAATGACAACAAGTTACATTCCCTTAAAATACAGCATCACCTCTGTTCTCGATGAGCTTACTTCCACATTGGTATTAGAGGGCATTTCTTGTCTTTGAGTGTATCGTCCCCTGCCCGATGCCACTAGCCTTGCCATATTTATCTTCTTGTTTTCTAATATTGTCTTCATCATACACATGGAACGCATAGCATTCAAATCCAAATTATCTTTCAGTTCATTAGCTCCCTTGAACGGCACATTATCAGAGTAACAAAATATCATTGCTTCCACATTGGTATTGGCTTCCAACACAGCCGTCACCTTCTTTAACACTGCCATACCTTCATCCAGCAACTGCCAACTGCCCGAATTAAAAAGCAATTTATTCTCTATGGCCACCACTACCCTATTGTCTCGCACTTCCACAGTAAGCCCTTGACCATCGAAGCCGCTAAGATTTTGAGTCAAAACCCTATGCAAGTCGTCTACAACCTTGTTTTTATTCTCTACCACTTCTTTCAGCTTCTCTTCTTCTTCCAATATCTTGCGGTCTATGTCTTCCAGCTGTTCCATTCTGTCGTCGTATTCCTTTTGAAGAATCTCCAAACGGCTTTCCTTCTCATTCAGCTGTCTTTCACGCTCTTCTAGCAACCCCCTAGCAGTGGATAAATCCATATCCTTACCCTGCATTTGTCGGTCATAATCAGTTACCGAAGCATCAAACTCTGTTCTAGTATCATTCAGTTTTTTTTGCACACTTTCAAGCTCCTTGGTCATAGTAGCTTTTTCGGCTTCTAGTTTATCATTGGCCTCTTTAAGCTGAGTGTTCTGCTCCACAAGCTTTTTATTCTCAGCATTTATATGTTGCATCTCATTCTTAGCCACTTCGTATTGCGTGTTCACTCTTTCGTTTCGCTCTTCTAGAGCCGAGTATTTCTTCATACTCACACACGAACTTACGCCTACCAACACTAACGACAATAATAATATTTTTCTCATAATTCCTATATCTTCAATGTATAAATATCTATTTTTTAACACCTTTGGCAATGAGTGTTTCTTAGTTTCAACTGCCTATATAATGTATCCCAACTACGCCATTCGGCACAACCTTTTACACCATTCTATTAATGTTCCACCTCCGTAAGCATAGGACAGTGGTCGGAGTGGTAAGCATTGGAAAGTATGACCGAGCGTTTTAGCTTGTCCTTCAATCCTTCGCTTGCCATAATGTAGTCTATACGCCACCCCTTGTTGTTATCCCTTGCGTGGAAGCGATAACTCCACCACGTGTAGTTGTGAGGTTGGTCGTTGAAATGACGAAAAGTGTCAATAAAACCCGTCTTTATAAAACCATCTATCCACTCCCTTTCTTCGGGCAAGAAACCTGAATTTTTAGCATTTCTCACTGGGTCGTGAATATCTATCTCCCTATGGCAGATATTAAAGTCGCCACAAATAATAAGGTTAGGACGTTCTTTTTTCAACTCATCTATATAGTTTTGAAAATCCTCAAGCCATTGCATTTTAAAGTCTTGTCGTTCATCACCGCTCGTTCCCGAAGGGTGATAAACACTGATAACCGACAAGTCGCCGTAGTCAGCTCTAATGAAACGACCCTCTCTGTCGTATTCCGGAATACCCATACCTACCACCACATTGTCAGGCACTTGCTTGCTAAGTATAGCCACACCGCTATATCCCTTCTTCTCGGCCGAATGTGCATAGGTGTTATATCCTGCAATGGAAAATTCCATAGTAGGAATTTGTTCGGGCTGAGCCTTGGTTTCTTGTATGCAAAGCACATCGGGCGATGTAGCCTCCAACCATTCTATAAAACCCTTACCCATGGCAGCTCTTATGCCATTTACATTATATGTTGCTATCTTCATAATTATGTATCTCTTTTAGTTAGTGTTGTTTATTATCACTAATATTCTATCGCAATTTTGCTTGTATCTCCCTATCCCACATTATAGTTATACATATTGTAAACACAATATCATGCCTACTATTATATATAGTCTCTTTTCCCGAGGAAAGAAAGAATATAGTATAAACACACAATTGTCTATTATATTTTGTGGAGATGCACATATTTTATTATCTAATACCGCAAGAAAAGTTTTTACCTAGTGGAAGTATTCTATTTTCCAAACTTTGGAATTCATTTTCCAAAGCTTGGAATTTATTTTCCAAAGTTTGGAAAATAGATTCCAAAGCTTGGAAAATACTTTTCTTAGGGGGTATGATTATTTTTGTAGCGGAGTGGAATATTTTTTCCTCCCCCATAGGCACAAGTTTATCTATAAAGTCCGGAGAAAAAAGAATAAAGGCAACTTCTAAAAAGTGATTTACGAATTTTTACTAG
>JAFZEK010000045.1 GCA_017560705.1 Bacteroidales bacterium
ACAGATAGGTTGCCATCAAGTGTTCGGATATACACGAAATAAATGCCAGGACTAAAGTCTTTGATATCTAAGCGTGTTACACAGTTGTCGTCATAGCTGCTGAAGTGTTTAGAAGCTATCAATCGGCCATGAAGATCTACTACCGATACCGACACTGTGCCGTAGGTGCCCGACAGAAGAATATCAGTATACTCTGACGTTGGATTAGGGAACAGCGTGAAATTTATATAACTGTCGACGATGTCAATACCATCTCTTTCAACGAAATGTGCCACATATTCTGCATTGTCTTCTACAGTCACATATCTTGGATTTTCAGTATTGTTGTCATTCCAATGGTCGAAGATGAAACCGTAGTAAGGGATGGCAGAGAGTATTGCGGTAGTACCGACAGCATATTCGCCTCCGCCAGTTACATAACCCATACTTGTATTGGCACTATAGGCTGATATTTCGTAGTTGCGAAGTGTAAATACAGGATTTATGGATATGGAGCTAGATATGGATATGGCAGAGCTTACCACGAATTCAAAAGAATGCACCACTCCCGACGAGCCGCTGTAGTTGGTGTATACGTCGTTGATGCGGTCCACATTGTTTACATAAAGGTGAGTAAGTTCGCTGTCGTCGTCTGGCAAGAAATCGTAGCTAGTGTATAACCCTTCAGAATAGTAGTCGATCATTCCGCAGCGGTTTCCGTCGTAAAAATGAGATTTTTGCACTTGCCCATTGCCGGTGCAGTTTATGTCTACAGATATGCCGTTGTAGTTGCGAGGTGCAAATACAGGGTTTATGGATATGGAGCTAGATATGGAGTTGGCAGAGCTTACCACGAATCCAAAAGAATGCACCACTCCCGACGAGCCACTGTAGTTAGTGTATACGTCGTTGATGCGGTCCACGTTGTTTACATAAAGGTGAGAGAGTTCGCTGTCGTCGTCTGGCAAGAAGTCGTAGCTGGTGTAGAACCCTTCGGAATAGTAGTCGGTCATTCCGCAGCGGTCACCATCATAAGAACGAGTTTTTTGCACTTGCCCATTGCCAGTGCAGTTTATGTTTACTGGTATCCTATTGGATGAGCGGAGAGTGAATACAGGATTCAAGGATATGGAACTAGATATGGAGTTGGCAGAACCAACTACAAATCTAAATGTATGCACCACTCCCGACGAACCGCTGTAGTTGGTGTATACGTCGTTTATACGGTCCACGTTGTTTACATAAAGGTGAGAGAGTTCGCTGTCGTCGTCGGGCAAGAAATCGTAGCTGGCATAAAAACCTTGTACATAGCGGTCGGTCATTCCGCAGCGGTTGCCATCGTAGGAACGTGTTTTTTGCACTTGTCCATTGCCTATGCAGTTGATGTTGATGGATATACTATTGTTGGAGGATTGTGCCTCTGCTGTGAAAACAGAATTGACAGCTAATAGCAACAGTACTACTGCTTTCGACAAATGTAATTTATGGTATTTTTTTTTCATGTTGATAGTTTTTTATTTATTATATGTATTGAGTTGTCTATCCTTTTTTTTGAATAATAAGTTTTGTATGCTAATTGTATTTTGTATTTTTTTATAGTGAAAATCAATTTGATAACAATAGTAGTGTCGAAACATATTATCACCACAAATTACGGATTTTTTTCTGATATATGCAAGTGGTTTCTTCAAAATTTATTATTTTTGACAAGGGTTTAGATGTGCCTTTATTTTCATCCCGATGTAGATAAATTTTCATCGGGATGTAGATGGATTTATATCCCGAAGCAGTTTGAATTACATCCCCGATGTAAAATAGTACCAATCTGCGATGATGAAAGTTGTGGTATAACATGCAGAATTGTTGGTCGTTGACGGAGTGATGGGTGTAAGTGTTTATTCTTTTAGCATAGCTATCAGTTCTTTTATTTTTATCAGTCGTAGGGCTATGAGACTTAAACCCATGGTTGCAGCCATACATGCTATGTGGGCAATCCAGTGCATGCTGAATAGTCCAAAGACTTTGTTGCTGGCTATGACTATAGCAGTATATGCTGCAAGCTGTATTATGGTGCGGTATGGCGGTTTAAATTTGAATATCTTGAAAGCTACAACGATTTGAGCTATAGCTACGAAGCTTTGTGCCGATAGGCTTGCTATAGCCGATCCGCATTCTTGTATGCGAGGTATCAGCAGAATGTTTATGCCAATGTTTAGTCCAAGGGTGATGAGGGATAGAGTGTTTAGCTCTTTTAGGTTGCCGTTGGCTGTAAGCAGAGTGCCGAAAACGTAGGTGATGGATATAGGTATGAATCCGAATACCAGAATTTTAAACACTCTAGCATATTCCGATGTATTGCTGTTGTATAGCAGGTTCATGATGGTGTCGCTCAAGCCCGATAGTGTGGTGGAAATGCACACTGATGAGGCAAAAACAACGATAAAAACCGTTTGAGTAATGCTTGCCGGGCTTTTCTTTTCTTTTATCATTTTGGCATACACAGGCAGTAGCGGCACCGAGACGAGATAGGCCAACATGACCAAAGCATCCAATAGCCTATAGGCACCGGCATAAATGCCAGATGCTATGCTACCTTCGCTATTGTGCAGAAGGCGTTCAAGCATTATGGGGTCTATGCGGTTGTAGCTAGCCATCAGTAGGGTAAGTATGGCGTAGGGTAAGCTCTTTTTTATTATGCTTATGGAGAAAGGAATGTTCAGCGTAAGTTTTTTTATGCCGCTTTTGTGTACTAAGGCTATGAGAGCCACTGTCGCCGTTATGAGGTAGGATAGGCTTTGAGCCCCTATGAACCATTCTATTTGGAATGCCTTCTGTGTCACGTTGCCCCACAGGAGTATGGAACAGAAAACTATCATAAGCAGGCGGTCCAGGATGGATAGCAGACTGTCCGTTTTGAACATTAGCAGTCCCGAAAAATTAGAGCGGAGGTAAAGGATGAGCGAGTTGAGGAACTGGTTGAAGCACATCCAAAGGAGCAAAAGAAATTGACGAGAGTTGTAGCCCACTATGAGTCCTGCCACTAAGGTGACGGCAAGGAAAACAAAGAAGAGTATAAATTTTATACCAAGTATTCCCGATAGGTGTTTGGTGATGAGGTGATGGTGTTGGGCAATGTTCTTATTATTAAAGTTCGTTATGCCCAAGTCTAGCAATATGTTGAAAATGAAAGAAAAGTTGAACAATGCAAAGTATATCCCAAATTCTTCTGCACCTACAGCGTTTTGCACGTTTACGTCGATACCTAATATCCAAAACGGCTTTATCAGTAGGTTGAGGAACAAGAAAAGTAATATTCCCGAAAAAAGTTTTTTTTGCATGTCTAATTCTTTCTGTATTTATATTTACTGCTGCCTTTGCGACAACTTTATGGTAAACTACAAAACTGCAATTTTATTTTTTTGGCAGAGAAATTATAGGCAATTTTTAAAAATTCCACGTTTCGGATAAACAAAAGGCAACTTCTAAAAATTCCACGTCCTCTGAAATATTATCATGAAACAAAAGAACTTTTGCGTGCGTTGCGTTTTTTCTTGAGTATAGCCTACAGGGATGTGCCGTTGGCATGTCTTTATTGCATCGGAAAAAGGAAAACATTTTGTAGGGCAACTGACAATAAAACCAATAGAAAAATGTTATATAGAACACTATTATGTAATGCAATTTTAATATCTATGGATAATACTACAGCTCAAAAACGAATACAAGAATTGTCGCAACTTATAGACAATTATAATTATGAATATTACGTAAACGACACATCTATTATTACGGACTATGAGTTCGACCTACTTATGGCAGAGCTTATGCAGTTGGAAAAAGAGTATCCGGAGTATGCACTGCCGTCGTCGCCTACAAAGCGAGTAGGAGGGGAGGTGAATAAAACGTTCAAGCAAGTGAAGCATAAGTATCCAATGTTGTCGTTGGGCAATACCTATTCCATAGAAGAAATTGTAGAATTTGACAATAGGGTTCGCAAGTTGTTGGGCGACCGCCCACTGAGCTATACCTGCGAGTTGAAATATGATGGTGTTGCCGTGGGCCTCAGCTACGAAGATGGTGTACTAGTGCAAGCTGTTACCAGAGGCAACGGTGCCGAGGGCGATGATATAACCGACAATATTCGCACCATTAGGAGCATACCCTTAAAGTTGCGAGGTCATTATCCAGCCGTTTTCGAAGTGCGAGGCGAAGTGGTGTTCCCTTGGAAAGATTTCGACGATTTTAATGAATACAGAGCCAACAACGGCGAAGAGCCTTTTGCCAATCCTCGAAATGCTGCTTCGGGAAGCCTGAAACTTCAAGATTCGAAGGAGGTGGCAAAACGCAAGCTGGATTTTTGTTTCTATTCTCTTATGGGCGAAGATTTGCCATCCACTACTCACTATGGACGGCTGACGGAGGCCAAAGATTGGGGATTCAAGATAGAGAAAGATTTGGTGAAAGAGTGTTGCAGCATAGATGAAATACAGGATTATATAGCCTATTGGGACAAGCACCGTTCGGAATTGCCCTACGCCATAGATGGCATAGTTATAAAAGTAAACGAGGTGGAGCTGTGGGACGAGCTAGGCATGACAGCCAAATCGCCCCGATGGGCCATAGCCTATAAGTTCAAAGCCGAGAGAGTGGCTACTAGACTTGTAAGTGTGAATTTCCAGGTGGGGCGTACGGGTATAGTAACCCCGGTTGCCAATTTGGAACCGGTATGGCTTGGAGGTACTACGGTGCGACGTGCCACGCTGAACAATGCCGACTTTATAGAGAAGATGGACATCCGTATCAACGATATTGTGTTTGTCGAAAAAGGAGGGGAAATTATTCCTAAGATAGTGGGGGTCGATGTGGATAATCGTCCAGTCGATGCTTTGCCTTTTACCTACATTGCTCATTGTCCTGTTTGTGGTTCAGCATTGGTGCGAAACGAAGGCGAAGCTGGTTATTACTGCCCCAACGAGGATGGATGCCCTACACAGCTTATTGGAAAGCTAGAACATTTCGTTAGCCGAAAAGCTATGAATATAGATACTATAGGGAGCGAAAGACTTGCTATGCTTTTTGAGAAAGGATTAGTAAAAACGGTGGCCGACCTCTATGATCTGAAACGCGAACAGTTGATAGGTCTAGAGTCGGTAAGTGAAAACAAAAAACGTACATCAATACAAGAAAAAGGAGCCGACAATATTATTGCAGCCTTGGAGCTCTCTAAGCAGGTGCCTTTTGAAAGAGTGTTGTATGCTTTGGGTATAAGATTTGTGGGCGAAGTAGGAGCCAAAAAACTTGTACGTTATTTTAAAAATATCGACACATTGGCCCAAGCCAATATAATGGAACTTGCTATGGTGGAGGATGTAGGAGAAAAAACAGCAATATCTATATTCGATTTTTTCAACAATACTAAGCATTTAGAATTAGTAGTACGATTAAAAAAAGCAGGCTTGCAGTTCAAAGTGCAAGAAACAAAGGTGTCCAATGTTTTGGAAGGTTTGTCGTTTGTTGTTAGTGGAGTGTTCTCCAAGTTTTCTAGAGAGCAGTTGAAGCAACATATAGAGCAACATGGGGGTAAGGTATTGAGTTCGGTATCGTCCAAAACATCATATATTGTGGCTGGCGACAAGATGGGACCTGAAAAACTAAAGAAAGCCGAAAAACTTAATGTGAAAGTTATTGATGAAGACACCTATTTAGAAATGTGTAAAGATGATTCTTTATAGCCAACTTCTAAAAATTGCTTTGCTAGTGTTTTACGGAATACTGACTTCGTCGACGTTGCTAGAAAAATTTCTACTTTCTTCTGACCCATCATAGCGGGCTATGCAGACCAAAAAGGAATAGAAAGATTTCGGCAAAAAACGCAATGTTGCGATTAAGCGAGTAAAGAGCAATGCCCCAACATTAGCTGTTTCGAGCGATAGCAATATCGACGAAGTCAATGCACGCAAAAGTTCTTTCTACAATCAATTCAATTTCCTAGAACGTGGAATTTTTAGAA
>JAFZEK010000046.1 GCA_017560705.1 Bacteroidales bacterium
CTGGAGTTCAGACGTGTGCTCTTCCGATCTGATAACAGGACTTACGCCTGCTACTACTTATTATGCTCGTGCATACGCCTCTAATTCAGAAGGTACAAGTTATGGTGAAGAACGTTGTTTTACAACAGAAGGTCTTAATCTAACTTTTGGCGATGATTTCTGGGCTGCGTATAATCCTCAGTGTTATGACTATCCTCAATATGCTACCGTTGTGATATGTGGACATAAATTGAAAAATCAAAAATATCCGTCTGTGGAGATGCAGGTAGCTTATTATGGTGTTGGGAGGTATACTGATCTTATTAATAGAGAATTTACATACGATGGTGGGATTATAGCCTACTTGAATTATTATGAAAAACGTAGTTGGAATATAGATAATAATGAATATGGGGATTGGTGGGCAGAGAGTGTTACTGTCAATGTAAGCTCTTTGGACCTTACGGCTATGCAAATTATGATGAATGTTGAAGCTACGATGTTTGAGCTAGAATCTGTGTTGGATGATAATTTGAATCTAGATTCGGATTTATTACCAACGGCAAATAGAAAAACACTAACAGTGAATTTAAATTTGCCTATGATGGATGCGAAAAATTTGGAGAAGAATCCTATTGGAAAATAAAATAGAAAGGGAGTTTAATGTCAATTTATAATTCCCAAAGAATTAAAGCGGAGTATTTTAGTGCTTCGCTTTTTTTATGATAGGTGAAAAGATTTTTTTAGTTTGTTTCATTGTAGATGAATTGTAGCTATATTGTTACTTTACAATCTGTTTTTATAATCTCAAGAGTTTGTATGAATTAGACGGTTGTAGATCAATAAAATTTTCCTCACGAGGAAGATGAAATTACCTCACGAGGAAAATTTATTTGCATCATGAGGTATTTTTATTTACATCGAGGAAGGATAATTGGAGGTATGTGTGGTTGTTTTTTTATACTATTCTCGAGTCTATCGTATGAATTATCGCGAGATAAATTAAGGCATTTTCTAAAAATTGCTTTGCTAGTGATTTGTGGAATTTTGCTAGAAAGATTTCTACTTTCTTTTGACCCATCATAGCGGACTATGCGACCCCAAAAGAAATAGAAAGATTTCGACAAAAAACACAACGTTGCGATTAAGCGAGTAAAGAGCAATGCCTAAGTATTAGCTATTTCGAGCGATAGCAACATCGACAAAGTCAAAACACGCAAAAGTTTCAAAGACTACTCTTTTGTTTATCCGAAACGTGGAATTTTTAGAAGTTGCCTTAAAAGGTGTATGAACATTTTGATTATTTGTTAGTTTTTTTTGATTATATCTCCGCAGTTTTTTCAGCTGCAATTCGTTGTTTATAGAATAATGCTACAATTATGTATGTATAAATCTTGTTTTCATGGGTTTATATATTGCCGATTGGAGTTTTATTTGTACTGAAGAGTGTTTTATTATAAAAAAGAAAACTGTGTTTTATATTGCAGTATGAGGCATTGAAAATTGGCGTTAGAGAAGGTTTGTGAAGGCTATGGATTGTGGGAAAAAAGTAGAAATAAAAGATGGATTATAACTGCTTATAAATAAGGAAGAAATAAAAAAAAACTATTTTTTTTGAATAAAAAGTAGGTTAGTATTTGTTCATTAAAAAAAAAGTATGTAGGTTTGCAAAGTATTTACTAGAGATAAAACTTAATCGAATCTGTTGCAAAATATTGTAGCAGAGGTAATTCTAAAAACGAAAGACAAATGCAAGAACTAAACGAAAGTATTATTAAATCCGAAAATTCGCAAAGCGAAGTTGAAAACAGAGTGGAAAATGTAATTTCCGAAGATGCTACTAATAATGTTGATGCAACATTGGGTGCAGATGCTGCTACAGCAGTAGGTGTAATATCTCAAACTGATGGTGTAAAAGATGAAGTATCAGCAGATAACAGTGAAGAACCTATGGTGGATTATAGCTCTTTTACAAGAGAAGAGTTGTTGGATGCTTTGAAAGAGTTGTTGAAAGAAGATGTTATGAAGATAAAGAACAGAGTGACATCAATAAAGGTTTCTTTCAATACGCAGACCCAGGTGTTGCATAAAGAGGCTTTTGAAAAGTTTTTAGCAGAAGGGGGTAATAAGGAAGATTATGCTCCAGCTGAGGAAAAGGTGGTTGATGAATTTAGAAAAACTATAAATATATACAGAGAGTGTCGCCAAAAATATCAAGAAGAGCAAGAGGCTATTAAGTTGAGAAATTTGGAACTTAAGAAAGCTGTTTTAGAGGAGCTTAAAGGTGTTGTAGAGTCGGAAGATTCTATGAAAAATATTTATGATAACTTTAATGCATTGCAAGAAAGATGGAAATCTATAGGTGATGTTCCTCGCACAGAAATTAATAATTTGTGGCAAAGCTATCATTTTCTTGTTGAGAAGTTTTTCAACAAGGTGAAGATAAATAAAGAGTTGAAGATGCTTGATTTGAAACGCAATCTTGAACAAAAAATAGAACTTTGCGAAAAGGTGGAAGAACTTATTGTTGAGACCTCTATATCAGAATCATCGAAGAAGTTACAACAATATCGTGAAATGTGGAGAGAGATAGGTCCTGTTCCATCAGATAAGAACGAAGAAATATGGGTTCGTTTTTGCACAGCTGCAGAGCAAATAGATAATCGCAGAAAAGAGTTTTTTGAACAAAGACGAGAAGAGTTGGAAAAGAACTTGTTGGCAAAGACAGCTCTTTGTGAGAAAGCTGAAGAATTGTTGGCTAAAGAACCTGAAAGTATAAAGGAATGGAACGATATTTCTAACGAAATGAATGACATGCTTAAGGTGTGGAAGACGATAGGTGTAGTTCCAAGAGAGGTGAATGAAGAAATATGGGTTCGTTTTAAATCTGCGTTGGATAAGTTCTTCGAATTGAAGAAAGAGCATTTTGGTAAATTGAAAGATGACCAATCCAATAACTATAATCTAAAACTTGAATTGTGCTTGAAAGCTGAGGCTATAGCTAAACGTGACGATTGGAAACGTGCTACTGATGAATTGTTGAAGTTGCAAGAAGAGTGGAAGAAAATAGGTGGTGTACCAAAGAAATTGTCGGATAAGATTTGGTTGAGATTCCGTTCAGCATGTGATGAGTTTTTTGCACGTAAGGCTGAATTCTATTCGAGTATAAGAGATGTTGAAACCGAAAATCTTGCAAAGAAAAAAGCTATAATAGAAAAGGTGAAACAAATAGAGTTTGGAGAGGATAAGAATGAAAATTTGGCAATGATAAAGGAACTTCAACGTCAATGGGTTGAGATAGGTTATGTACCAAAAGCAGAAAAGGATGCTCTTCAAAAAGAATTTAGAAATACAATAAATGCACACTTTGAAAAGTTGAAGATATCGGCTAGAGAAGCTCAAGAAGCTAATTACAGAGAAAAAC
>JAFZEK010000006.1 GCA_017560705.1 Bacteroidales bacterium
GGAGAATTCCACAATGTTGTGTTTTTTGTCGGTGGCTATCCATAGGGGCTTCTCGTCTTCTACATATCTGGTTACGGCAAATAGTCCATCTATTTCAGGCTGATGTTCAAATTCTGATATGTATCTTTGAAATTCGTCTTCGTCAAAAACGCTATCTACTGTAGAAAGACACATCTCTTTTTCCTTCGATTGTTGCACTATCTCGATGAAGCTGTGTAGTGAACCTGCTGTGTTTTTGCATATAATGTTTAGAGGAATGCTTAGCTTCTTGTTCTCTAGTAGTTGCTTCAGTTCTTTGGATTCGTTGTTTATAATTATTGTTATGGTTGTTGCGTTGTTCTTCTCAAAGATACGTATAAGTCGTTCTATTATAGTTTCTCCGTTTAAGTTTACTAGAGGTTTGGACTTTGAAAAGCCTTCGTTTTTCAATCTGCTGCCGTTTCCGGCTGCTATTATTGCGTAGTTCATTGTGTTGTTTTTTTTGTTTTTTTGTTGTAGTGATTAAAATGCAAAGCGTAGTCTGAAGCGGATACCCCATTCGGCAATGTTGGGGTTGTTCAGATAGCTGAACCGCCTAACGTAGTCTATTCTCAATACTTTAAATATATTGTCTATTCCTATGTTGCCTTCTATGTATGGTCCACTGTTCAGCACAAAGCAAGAGGGTAGTCCTTTGGGGAGAGTAGGGAAATGTGGTAAATGGCTGTTGGTGGAGGTGTTGGGAGTGTTGTTTTCTCCTACTTTTCCCCACACTGCTTTTATGGCAAAACACTCTCTCCAGTTTAGTTTTTGAATGAGTGGAATACGGTTGAAGATGAAGCCGTTGAAGTTGTATCCTATCATTAGTTGTATGTATTGGTCGCTTATAAAGTCGTCGTAGTTCATTAGGTTGAAGGCTTCATCTTGGTAAGCCCAGTTTTGGTTGGCATGGTGTATGAATAGCAAAGGGTATGGCACTGTGCCAAATATCTTTCCCATGCTTATATCTATATCGGTGTAGCCAAAGGATAGGATGTACCATCTTTTTAGGAAGCTAGCTTCTAGCTTGTGGTGCAGTGGCGAGCCGTCGGGGAAGGGAATCCCCAAGGTGTACTTTAGGCTATAGATAGGGGAGGTGTTGTTCAACGTTATGCGGTAGCGGTGTTGTTGAAAGAATTTTTCGTTGTGGGCATATCTTATCCCAAATGTTATTTGTGTACTCTTCAGCGGATTATAGGTGTCGTCTCCGTTGGTAGATATGAAGTTAAGATTGGATAGTGGTTCTTGTATTAGGTATTCGGCACGTAGCATGTAGCCTATCTGACTTTCTGTTTCGTAGTCGTATTGTAAGGATATTTCAGTGTTCATCGTCATTTTGTCTATGTCGCCACGGTTAAAAGATAGGAACAATCTGTCGGGAGTGCCTAATAATAGTTTTTGACCTGCTATGTCGGTATTGTGTTCATAGCTTAAAGTCAGTAGGTTTAGAGGAAATTCCCATTGGTGATACTTTTTGTCGTTGAATGAGTACATGGCCGAGATGCGGTACTTGAACTCGTTGTCCAGAGTGCCAAAGGCAAGAAAGCCGTCGAAGAATAGATGTTGGTGTAAGTTCATGTTTGTTTTTCCGCCGAGGCGTAGTCTCACACCTTCCACGCTGTTCCAACTTATGGTATTCTCCACAGGGCCAATGTCTATTATTCCGGCGTCTACGTATCCCGAAGCGAAAGCCATAA
>JAFZEK010000047.1 GCA_017560705.1 Bacteroidales bacterium
AAAACTCCATTTGGCGTTTCATACGGTAGGCGAAAACCATCATTTCCTTTCCTAGTGTCGTTGGCGACGCAGGCTGTCCATGAGTGTGTGCTAGCATTGGAATGTCTTTCCACTCGTATGCTTTCTCTTCTATAAGTGAAAGGATTTTTTCCAACATAGGATAGTATGTGTTTTCGTGGCATTCTTTGATAGACAATGGCACCGAGGTGTTGTTTATGTCTTGCGAAGTAAGTCCAAAATGTACAAACTCCTTATAGTCTTGTATGCCTAGCTTGTCGAATCGGCGTTTTATGAAGTACTCTACAGCTTTCACATCATGATTAGTAGTTTTTTCTATTTCTTTTACTTCCAAAGCATCTTCGGTGCTAAAATTCAAGTATATATCTCTAAGTTGTGGATACAACGACTTATCAAAGTTTTCCAACTGAGGCAATGGCAAGTCACACAACGATATGAAATATTCTATTTCTACACGCACTCTGTATCTTATAAGGGCAGCTTCAGAAAAGTTTCCACCCAAAGCATCTACCTGTTTTCTATATCTTCCATCTACCGGAGATATTGCATTTAAAGATTCCATCTTGTATTACAATTGGTTATTTAAAAATGTATTTTTCTTCAATATCTTTCGGAAGTTTGATGATTTCTCGAAGAATTCCACCAATGCCTTCCTATATTTTTCATTATGAATATCAGTACCTATAAAATCTATCCACCCTTTCTCGATGTAGGTGTAAGCTCTTTGTTTTACCTCTTTGCCATAAAATCCTGCAAACGAAAGTATATTTGCCTGAAAGTATACACCTTGTTCTTTCAGATTGTTCAGCAACGAGGATGATTCGCTAAGATATATGTAGCGCTCGGGATGTGCTAGAATTATCTCATAGCCTTTCATCTGCATATCAAAGAAGAGTTCTTCCATACCCATCATGGACTGATTGAACGAGAACTCTACTAGCAAATATTTCCCATCTATAGTCAGAAAATTGGGTTCTTCCAATCGTTTTCTAAATCCATCGTCTATCAAATACTCTCCAGCCAAAGCTAGCTCCACTCCCAAGTCTTGCTCGGCTACTTTTTGTTTCAGTTTCTCGAATCGCTCTTTTATATCTTCCTCGTCGTTGGTGTAGCGATGAGCCTGAAAATGAGGTGTAAGATATATCTTGTTTATCCCATACCTTTTCATTTCGGCTATGCAAGAAAATGCTGTTTCATAATCCTTAGCACCATCGTCGACACCCGGAATTAAATGAGAGTGCATATCAGCACCTAAGCACTTCAATATCTTTTCTTCTCCTTCTCCCTTGTTCCCAAATAATCTATCCAAAAACATTATCTTCTCCTTATCTACTGAACCTACAATGAATGTGTTTAATCCTATTCCCTATAATTTCTAAAAAAATGTCTTTAATTTATTCTCTTTATATCAGCTCCAAGTTTTGCTAATCGTTCATCTATATTTTGATAACCTCGGTCTATCTGCTCTATATTGTCTATCCTACTTACACCCTGAGCAGAAAGAGCAGCTATAAGCAATGCTACTCCGGCTCTAATATCTGGCGATGTCATACGAACACCTCTAAGCGGATGTTCATGATTCATACCTATGACGGTGGCACGGTGTGGGTCGCAGAGAATTATCTGTGCTCCCATATCTATCAGTTTATCCACGAAGAAAAGTCGGCTTTCAAACATCTTTTGATGAACCAACACGCTGCCTTTAGCTTGAGTAGCCACCACCAAAGCTATGCTTATAAGGTCAGGGGTGAAACCTGGCCATGGTGCATCAGATATGGTCATTATGGAGCCATCCATAAACCTATCTATCGTATAGTGTTCTTGTTGGGGTATTATAATGTCGTCGTTGTGCTGCCTAATGTCTATACCTAAACGCTTGAACACCTCAGGTATTAGCCCCAAATGGTGATACTGCACGTCTTTTATCGTTATCTCCGACCTTGTCATTGCTGCCAATCCTATAAAGCTACCCACCTCTATCATATCGGGTAGCAAGCGATGAGTGCAACCCTTTAGGCTATCCACTCCTTGAATAGTCAGCATATTAGAACCTACGCCGGAAATGACAGCACCCATCTTGTTCAGCATTCCGCATAGCTGATACACGTAGGGTTCGCAAGCGGCGTTCATTATAGTTGTAGTACCCTTAGCAAATACCGAAGCCATAATTATATTGGCTGTTCCTGTTACGGAAGCTTCGTCGAGCAATATATATGTACCTTTCAGCTCTTTCGCAGACACAGAGTAGTGGTCGCTATCGAAAGACACTTCGGCACCTAGCTTTTCAAAGCCATAAAAATGAGTATCCAACCTACGACGACCTATTTTGTCGCCACCCGGCTGAGGCACTACAGCTTTTCCGAACTTGGACAATAGCGGCCCTACCACTAATATAGAACCACGCAAAGCCGTTGCTTGCTCCGAAAACTCTAGAGTGTCCATTTTGGATATGTCTACATTATCGGCCTGAAAACTATAAGTCCCTTCGGCCAACAAATCCACTTTCACATTAAGCAGTTTAAGCAGTTCTATCAGCTTATTTACGTCGCGTATATTGGGGACGTTTTCTATTATAACCTTTTCGCTTGTAAGCAATGTAGCACATATTACTTGCAAGGCTTCATTTTTGGCTCCTTGTGGCACTATCTCGCCTTTCAACCTATTTCCGCCTACTATCTCAAATGAACTCATGGTCTCTATCTTAGGTTATTACTCATTCATATTTTCTTTATATACCCTCTAAAAAAAAAGAAAGTGGCACATCAGCTTTTAAGCATGAGCTTTTTTGTTCTTGCCCTGAGCTTTGGATTTATTCTTTCCATGACGTTGAGGCTGAGGAGCAGCCTTTTTCTTCTTAGCAGGTTGCGTATTGGGTGTTATCACCACAGCATCCACCGGTTTTTCCAATTGTGCTAAGCATTCTTTGGTGCTTACGAACTGAAAATCATCCGACAGCTTCAACGCCCCCTTGGACATATCTCTGAACTGGCTAGCTATAAGGTCGTCGTTTACGGAATCTCTGTTCCACAAAAGATAAGACTTCTTAAGCTGCTGTGCTATAAGCTCCACCAAATAATCTTTTTCTTCACCATCAGGATAAGTGGACACCTTTTCTACCAAGTTTTCCATTATCTTGCCATAATGACGATACCTTATTCTGTGTTTGCTGTATTTCAACGCCTTCGGAACAAAATCCACCGAAGCACTCTCCCTGGTAATTTCGTAAGGACAATCCACATCCAATTCGTAGTTGGCTATAATCATCATGTGGTCCCACAATTTATGCTTGTAATCCGCAGTTTCCTTAACAGTAGGATTCACTTGCGACATCACATTCACTATTATGTTCGCTATCTGATTGCGTTTTGTCCTATCTTGTACCGTTTTAGCAAACTCTATAAGTTTGCATACGCTTCTACCGTAATCAGGTATCTTTAGTTTCTCTCTTCGTGTATTATATTCCATGTATATGTTTTGTTTTCAACTTGCAAAGATACAATTATTTAAAGTAAGAAACAAATTATTTCTGTTCTAAGAACCTAAAATCATCCGTTTCTTTTCGTAATGTATTAATATATATAATATTATAATCCGCCGTCAAGGTCACTTTTTCCCTGGCTTCCGTCGCCCTTTTTGCTTCTTTTTTCGTCCGCAAAAGCTATTTTCTACGATATTTTTCCCCAATTTATTTGGAGTTTTTTATCCTTCAAATAGTTTTTCAGGCATGTATTTATATCCGTTTCTAGCAATGGGTCTTTCTGCAAAATATCCATCACGGTGTTTCGCGTCAGCCGTATAATGCTTTCGTCTTGCACTATATCGGCTATCTTCAAATGCACCACTCCGCTTTGCTGCAAACCTTGCAAGTCGCCAGGTCCACGCAGCTTCAAGTCGGCTTCAGATATTTCAAAACCATCGTTGGTTCTCACCATTGTGGCAATGCGTTCTCGCCCATCGTAGGAGAGTTTATCCGCCGTCATCAGTATGCAGTAAGACTGTTCTCCTCCTCTACCTACTCGTCCTCGCAACTGATGGAGCTGCGACAACCCAAAGCGTTCCGAATTTTCTATCACCATCACGGTGGCGTTTGGCACGTCGACACCTACTTCTATAACAGTGGTAGACACCATTATGTTTGTTATCCCCTTTTTAAAGCGGTCCATTTCATAGTCTTTGTCGGCGGGCTTCATCTGCCCATGCACTATGCTTATCTGATACTTAGGCAACGGAAAACGCCTTGACACACTTTCGTAGCCGTCCATCAAATCTTTCAAATCCAGTTTCTCCGATTCCTTTATGAGCGGATATACCACATACACCTGTCGGCCTTGTGCTATCTGATTTTCCATAAAGTCAAAGACTTTCAGCCTGGCGGAATCATACTGATGCATTGTCTTTACAGGTTTTCGGCCTGGCGGCAACTCATCAATGACGGAGCAGTCCAAATCGCCGTAGAAAGTCATTGCCAGCGTGCGTGGTATGGGTGTAGCTGTCATTACCAATATATGAGGCGGAGTGCTGTTTTTAGTCCACATCTTGTATCGCTGTTCCACCCCAAAACGGTGTTGCTCGTCGATGACCACAAAGCCCAAATTCTTGAACATCACATCGTCCTCTATAAGAGCATGAGTGCCTATCAATATATCTATGTCGCCATTCTTAAGGCTCTCTTTCAGTTTTCTTTTTTCGGTGGCTTTGTTGGAGCCGGTGAGCAAAGCCACCTTCACTTCCATGTGTTCCAAATACCTAGATATGCCCGCAAAATGCTGTGTTGCCAATATTTCCGTAGGTGCCATAAGACACGCCTGATAGCCATTATCTTTTGCCATGAGCATACACAGCAGTGCCACAAGCGTTTTTCCACTCCCCACATCGCCTTGAAGCAAGCGGTTCATTTGCTTGCCTGTACGCACATCGTTGCGTATCTCTCGCACCACTCGCTTTTGAGCATTGGTGAGCGAAAACGGCAAATAATTGGAATAAAAACCATTAAAACATTCGCCAATGGTGGCAAACACAAAACCCGAATTATTCTCTTTCCGCTCTTTCTTCACATACTGATAGTCCAACTGCATAAAAAACAGCTCTTCAAATTTCAAGCGATACACAGCACGCTGCAAATCGCCCGAAGTCTTTGGAAAATGGATAGAGCAAATAGCATCATGCCTCGACATCAGCCTATTGTCGTCCACCACATTCTTTGGCAACGTTTCTTTCAGTTGCATTTCCAAGTCAAACAACATGGTAAAAATCAATTTCGAAATAGCTTTTGTACTAATTCCTTGAGCTTTCAACTTCTCGGTAGTGGAATATACGGGCATAAAAGTCTGAATCAGCTCTTTATCCTCAGCCTTGAAGACCTCCATTTCGGGGTGAGCGATGGTGTATCTACCGTTAAAATAATTGGGCTTACCCATCACCACATATTCCACATCGGGCTTCAAATAATCTTTCACCCACCTTACACCCTGAAACCAAACCAAATCCATACTTCCGGAGCTATCGCCCAAAACGGCTGCAAGCCTCTGCGTTCTGCCGGTGCCCAGAAGCTCTACTTTTTTTATATACCCTTTAGTTACCAAATAGTTTGAGGTGTCCCTAATTTCAGCAATGGGAACAAAACGAGTCCTATCCACATAGCGAAAAGGATAATGAGACAACAAATCCCAAAAGGTAAAAATTCCCAACTCGCGTTGCAGCAATGTAGCACGTGCAGGACCTACACCCTTAAGGTATTCTATTTTGGTATCATAAGAAAATTGCATACATTTTATCTCCTATAGGCACATACAAAAAAAAGTCGGGGTGAAAAGACTCGAACTTTCGACCCCTTGCACCCCATGCAAGTGCGCTAGCCAACTGCGCCACACCCCGATTTTTCAGTTTGCAAAATTACACATTTTTCCGATACCTTGCAAATAAAATGTGTATTTTTCCTTTATACAGTTCATAACCCTCTTATCTATCGCAAAATATTAGCATCATATTTTTCATAACAATCCACGTTTTATGTTATATTTTCAGTGATTAGAGAATATTTTTCAAGCATTTTTGCTTACTTTAGTCACTATTTTCTTCGTACAGATTTCCAGTCCAAATTCAACTGAATACCCGAACGCTGATAAAGCTGACGTGCCAACGAATAATCTGTATCATAAATAATATTTAAACTTGCAAACGCCGACAACCACGAGTTCACATTGAACGTAACTGTGGTTTCCCAGTTCACGTCAGTTTGGCGAAAAATCTCTTTCTTTTGATACTCCCAAAACAGCTCAACACGAGTGTATAAGTTCACGTTTTTCATCACATCTTTCTTAAAATAAAAACGCACAAAAGAGCCCCATCCCATGTAAGAGCGACCATCTTTCACACCATAGTCGGACGGATTTATACGCTCGTCTAGCACAAAAGTGTTCTTACCAGTGATGAATGAAAAAGAAGCGTTCCAATAAGTCTTTTTATACTCAAAACCAAGCGATGTAAGCATATAGGCTGGAGCAAAAAGCGTAGAAATAAGCGTAGGCTCCTGTGCAGGGTCGGCATAAAATTTATAACTATCGTAGAACTGCGACTTTAGGTTCACCGATGCGTTGCAGTTCCAATTATGCTTCATTTTTAGCGAGAAAGTGGAGGTAAGGTCTATCTTATCATCGCTTTTTCTCAAGTACTTAGAATCGTCGAAAATCTTATCGTCATTCATATCTATCTTTAAGAATCCGAAAGCAAGGTCAGCTCTCGAATCCCAAATATAGTTCTTTGCCGAATAGGTGTAGGTACCTACATAACCAATAGTAAACGCCACCTGTGTGTAGCCATCCGAAGCCCAATTATCATAATAGAACTGCGAAAATTTAGCGACGGCAACGACGACACTTTCCAATTAGACGGCTGCGAGGCCGAAGTATCGGCACTAGCCGACTTACCGCCTGCATAAACATCTGTTGCTCTTGCTCCTAAAAAGGAAAAAGACATACAAATGAAACATACAATACATAACCTTTTCATCTTAAACATACCATTTATAATTTCTATATATCTAAACTATTTATTTCTTCATATATCAAATTGGTTTCAAAGCCTTTGGATGTAAGATAAGCCATCAGTTTTTTCCTATTCTGCAGCCTATCGCCCTTGGGCAAAGAATCTAACTTTTTCAGCACCAACTGATGCAGCACTTGCCCATACTCATCGTCGGATATCTCTTTAAGAGCCAGCTTTATATTGACTTCCGCCACCCTATTTTGCCGCAAATGAGCCGCTATTTTCACTTTGCCCCATCGGAGCATTCTAAACTTGCCCCTAGCAAAAGACGACGCATAACGCTCTTCGCTGATAAAACCATTCACCACCAACTCTCCAAGTATATAATCGGCTTCAGAGTCGCCTACTCCCCACTCTTTCAGCTTCTTCGACACTGTGTAAACACATTGTTCGCTACTGGCACAATAACGCATTGCCTTTGACAAATACACCGAATATACTTCTTCCATTATTATCCTATATTTCCAATATCTACCAATATTTCAACGCTTTGTAAGCTTTTTGTCTACTGCATTCAATACCGCAAAGGTACAACTAAAAATAGAGAATAGCAAAATAAATCCAAATATTTTTCATCCCCATGGAAAAACATCTCTATAAAATAACCTTCTAACAATTATATTTCAATAATTTAAGCATGATTAAAGATTCCCTTTTTGGTAATAAAAAACATAAGCAAACACCGGAGAAAAATATAGGCAACTTCTAAAAACGTAAATCACACAAAAGTTCTTTTATTTCATGATAATATTTCTTAGAACGCGGATTTTTTAGAAGTCGCCTATAATATCCCGAAAAAGAAGCAATTATAAATCGCCACATAATAAACATCCCTTTTAACAACAATGCTAAATCTTCAATATATTAACAACACGCCATTTAACACGGAGAATGACGTATTTCTCGAAATTTTTGTACAGATATGCCTATAACGCAATCTCAGCGAGTTATCCAGATAAACAACTGATAATCAGATATAAGACTTTCCATCATAGTAACACCTGGGAAGCCGAAAGCAGCAAACCCGGGTTTCATCACGAGGAAACCATATCTCCATCACGAGGAAACCCGGGTTTCATCGTGATGTAAAATATAAAACATCGGGAGGAAAATTCCGCCACAAAGCGACAAATACCTCACTTTTTCGCCTTCCAAAGGATACTACCGGAAAACCCTTTTAACATTTATAGATTTCTATTAACATTCACCACCCTACAAACTCCCAAGAAAAAAAGCAGTCAAAAAAACATTTCCCTAAGCAAAAAAACTACAAATTTAGGCTTCCTGAAAGCAAAATCACACTATTTTTGTTGTTAAAAACAAAGTAAGGGTTATAATTTCATAGTAGAAAAATACAATTATTAAACTCTTCTTTTACAAAAGATTATGGATAAGAACAGTAAAAAGATAGAATTTTTCTGTAAAAATATTTGGCAAATTGAAAAATAATACATATCTTTGCCGTGGATTTCAGCCAAGTAATAATCACTTCAAGAAGTCGCCAACGCT
>JAFZEK010000007.1 GCA_017560705.1 Bacteroidales bacterium
GCATTGCTCTTTAGTCGCTTAATCGCAACGTTTACGTTTTTTCTTGGAATCTTTCTATTTCTTTTGGGGTTGCATAGCCCGCTATGATGGGTCAAAAGAAAGTAGAAATCTTCTCAAGAAAATTCCGCAAATCACTTGCAAAGCAACTTTTAGAAGTTGCCTAAAATAATAGTACTTTAATATGCATCATTTACCTATAATCCTAGTTTAATTCTCATACCATCGTAGGCAGCTAAGGTGTTTGGAAAAATCGTTTTAGCTTCATCCACCAATGAGTCTACATCGTTGTATCTAGCCGAAAAGTGTGTGAGCAACAACTGTTTTGCATTAGCAGCTTTTGCCGCCATAGCCGCCGAAACTGATGTGCCGTGTAGTTTATCATTGGCTATATAGGTAAGCGAGGAATCGAAAGTACAGTCGAAACACAGCAAGTCCACGTCTTTAATATGAGGTATAAATGATTCATCAAAAAGAGTATCGCAGCAGTAAGCATATTTTTTTGGAGGTCTAGCAGGTTTTGTCAACGCCGAGGATGGGATAAAGCGCCCCTCTTCAGTGGTGTATCCCTCTCCTATTTTTATCTTTAATATATCGGCCGGTGAAAGATTATAAGTTTTTCTTACCCCACTTTTCAGGTTTGGCAGCGAGGGTTGTTCCTCTATCAAGAACCCGTAGGTAGGCACAGAGTGAACAAGGGGGAATGTAAACACCTTGCATTTTTTATTCTCCAACAGCAGTATTGGTTCTTGTGTTTCTATTTCATGATAAACTAATTCAAAGGACAATTTTGCCCCCGAAGCATTAAAGAGGTGGGTCAATATTTTGCGTATACCTTTAGGAGCATAAATATTTACAGGCTCGGTTCTACCGCATAAGTGCATAGACGACAACAATCCGGGCAAGCCAAAGAAGTGATCGCCATGCAAGTGAGAAATAAATATATCACTCATTGATTGTAGTTTTATTCTGTATCTTCTTATTTGGTTTTGAGTGCCCTCACCACAATCTATAAGCAAGTTGTATCCATCAATGTTCACCACTTGACTAGAGCATTGCCTTGTAGCAGTGGGCAATGCTGCACTACAGCCTAATATTGTAATATAAAAATCCACCCTATTTATTGTTTTTGTAGTATATTAATTCACCTGTTTTTTCGTCGAATATTGCTTGAAAATATTTACCAGGCAATTCCATTATAGGACCATACTGAGCCACTTTTATCTGCTGGCGTATGGTAAACTCCGGTGTTATAACATTTACCACTACCGTTTCGGGCAAGCGATATTTGAAGTTTTTCGTTTTTTTATTTCTATTATTTTTACCATTCTTTGCCACCTTCGCTTGTTTTTGTGTGCTAGCTTTCACAAATCGGCTTACGGTGTATAGGTTATTCTCTCTTTGCAGATTGCAATATATGGGAGTAGCATCTACCACTGTAGAGTCCACTATACCTTTATCTTCCGAAAAGCGGAACAGCTCCACAGTTTGGTCGTCTACTATCACTTTGGATAATTCTGGTTCTATGTAGAACACCTCTCTTTGTGTGGTTTTCACCCCTGTAAAGAGTTGTAAGTATTGTTTTTCTTGTTTGTCTAGCTGAGAATATATGTTTGCAAGCATTTTAGAATCGTATTCGGATTCATACTCACCATATAATATTTCTTTCTTTTTCATCCTTATCTCAGCTATAGCCTCAGCAGCAGCTGTGGCTTTGCTTAGCATTGTATTTCTCTTTTTTGCTATCACTTGGTCGGCGGTAGCTTCTTCGTCTTCAGCGTTGTCTTCAGCATCGTCTTCAGCATCTTTCTCTATTTCTGCCACCTCATATAACACCTCGGTCAAATTTATTTTGGATATTCTTTCAGTAGGTTCTGCGTTTTTATCCTGTGGTGCTATGGGTTGCATTTCTTTGTTTATGGATAATAGTAATCCCTTTGGCGAGGTTTGCACAGAGAGGTCGGACCATCTAGGCTATATATAATAATATTCTTCCGGGTCTGGTTTATGTTCGGTAGATATTGTTACATTTTTTATCTTATAGGTCCAACCCTCATCATCATCCAATGTTATGCCCAATAGCTCTTCAGCATATTCCACATAGGGGCTAGCATCATAATCGGTTTTTTCCACCGTTACATCCACTTTTACCACTGTTTTGGGCAGTGCATAAACCATTCCACCACTCAGGTGCACATGTTTGCCACTCTTTGTAGGATAAACACCATATCTACTACACGATACTGCTAGTATTGCCACACATACTATTAATGTTCTTAGTATAGCTTTTTTCATATCTTTACCTATCTTAATATATATATATTTCTATTTACGTTTACGAATAATCAATAATCCCAAGCAGGTTAATAATCCATTTAAAAGTATCATTTCAAAACCAAACTTATAACCACCAAACCATTCTACAGAGTTCAAGTTAAGGATATAACAAATTACAGGCGATAGTATTGCCACTATAGGCACATATTTATCTTTCACCTGTTGCTTGGTGAACATTCCGAAAGCATAAAGCCCAAGCAATGGTCCGTAGGTATATGCTGCCACATCAAAAAGAGTGTCTATCAGCGACTGATTATGAAAAGGTTTGAATGCAATAATAATAAGTAAATACAAGAAAGCAAAAGAAATGTGCACTATTTTTCTGAAGCGTATCTTTTGTTTTTCAGTGTATTTATTATTCTTGTCGAAATGTAGGAAATCGTGGTAGAAAGTGGTTGTAAGAGCCGTAAGAGTACCATCGGCACTAGAATAACCGGCAGCTATCAACCCCACAACGAATACCACACTTGTAAATGTTGTCAAATGGAAAGCTATAGATGGGAATATTTTATCATTCACCACCACACCATCAGCATTGGTAGGCAATGCAAAACCGGTTTGCTGTGCATATAACACCAAAGCACCACCTAACAACAAGAACAACACATTAACCACCACCAACGACAAGCTGAATGAAATCATATTCTTCTGAGCATCTTTCAGGCTTTTGCAGGTTAGGTTTTTCTGCATCATATCTTGGTCTAGCCCAGTCATTGTTATGGTAATAAATGCACCACTAAGTATCTGTTTTAGGTAGAATTTACTGCTGTGCCAGTCTGTTTCAAAGACTTTATATTGTTCGTTTAGTGTCATTTTTTCTACCATCTGCCATAGTGAGAAATCCATTTCTTTCAGCACATAAATCAGGGTTATAATGGCAGCTAAGAGCAGGAAAGTGGTTTGCAATGTATCTGTCCAGATAATGGTTTTAATACCGCCTTTCAGCGTATAAGCCAATATAAGAACAATGAACACCACAGCAGGTATCCAAAAAGGAATGCTCCATAGTTTGAACATAAACTCATACAACACAAAGACCACCAAATACATCCTCAGAGCAGAACCCAACAGGCGTGAGATGATGAAAAACATAGAACCCGTTTTTTCCGACACTAATCCAATCCTATCGCCCAAATAAGAATAGATGGATGTGAGGTTCAGTTTATAATATAACGGCAACAACACATAAGCTATAGCTAAGTAACCCAATATATATCCTAGCACCAATGGAAAATAAGTAAACTGTCCGGAATATACACCACCCGGCACCGACATAAATGTGACACCCGACAAGCTAGCACCTATCATTCCGTATGCTACTACATACCAAGGCGACTTTCTATCGCCCCTAAAAAATGAATCGTTGGAAGCTCGTCTGCTAGTTATTCTTGTTATTAAAAATAGCAAGCTAGTATACAGCACAAAGCATACTAATATAGTTGTAGCCATAAACTTTTTCTTACATTAATTTGTTATGTATAAACTGTTATCTTTATGTGTGTCAGTGAAAAACATTCATTATTCACAACAGAACACAATTGCAAAGATAAGATTTTTAAATTATACTTTAAAATAGACGGCATTTTATATGAAAAAAATATAGACAACGGCAAAAATCTCTATCAAAAAAAACAATATTTAATTCTCTACAATCAGCTGTTCATCAGCAAGGTAATCCAGAAACCCAAGATAAATAATGAGTAGCATTGATGGACAAAAGTTTCGCAGATGAAAAAATATATGTATATTTGCAAAATAATAAAACACATAAAAACATATACAAACTATGGCATTAGCAATAAATGACAACAATTTTGAAGAACTAGTAATGGGCACTGATGCTCCAGTATTGCTAGATTTTAGTGCAACTTGGTGCGGTCCTTGCAAAGCATTAGCACCTGTTGTTGATGAAATTGCAGAAGAATATCAAGGAAAAGCTATCGTTGGAAAAGTTGACGTAGAAGAAAGTCCTACTCTTTCCGGAAAATACAAAATCCGCAATGTTCCAACCGTCCTTTTCATCAAAAATGGAGAAGTAAAAGACAAATCTGTAGGAGCTGTTCCAAAAGCTAAATTGGTAGAAAAATTAGAAGCTCTTATGTAATAAGAGACTTTAAAAGAGTGAACAAAAATTCTAGGAAGTCGATGGTTTTATAGCAAAACACTCATCGGCTTCTTTTTTTGATATTAAAACAAATACACAATTATTACACTATATGAATAACACATTGGATAAGGATAAAATAGAGATATATAAATCGTTAGATATTTTTGCACGCCAAGTGGTGGAGGGTTTCATTACTGGGCTACACAAAAGTCCTTTCCATGGTTTTTCTGTAGAATTTGCTGAACACCGACTATACAACAACGGTGAATCCACAAAAAACATTGATTGGAAATTATATGGGCGTACTGATAAGCTGTTTGTCAAAAGATATGAAGAAGAGACAAACCTTCGTTGCCAATTGGTTATAGACACCTCTTCGTCTATGTATTTCCCTGTAGACCATAATCCGTCATTAGAGCATCCCAACAAGATGACTTTTGCTGTGTATGCTGCTGCTGTGCTTATGGAACTATTAAAAAAACAACGTGATGCTTTTGGGCTTACTTTGTTTTCGGACAAAATAGATATACAAACCGACACTCGCTCTAGCACCCTACACCAAAAATATATCTACACCCTTCTGGAGCCCCTATTACAAAAATACGACGCCGAAAAAAACTCAATGAAAAAAACATCCATAGCTGATCCTCTTCACCTTGTGGCTGAAAAACTAAAGCGTAGATCATTGGTGGTTATATTAACCGACGGATGGGTAGATACCGAAGAACAAGAAAAAGTGTTTGATGCTCTAAGACACCTACGACACTGCAAACACGAGGTTATGCTATTCCACATCTACGACAACGACAAAGAGATAAATCTCAACTACGGCAACAAGCCTCACCATTTCATAGATGTGGAAACCAACAAACAAATAAAGATACGCCCTAATGAAATTGCTGAACAATATCGCAACCTCATGGCTCAGCAAACGGCAACCCTCAAAGAACGTGCCATACAATACGGTGTGGATTATATTCCGGCAGACATTAATCAGGGATTTCATCAAGTGCTGCAACCCTATCTCATAAAACGCAGCAGACTATATTAATATACAATATCTATAGCCTTCTAATTTGGGCTAGCTTGTGGGTATAATTATTAATATCCTCATTGAAGATACCCTTAGCATCCACACTATCTACCCTCACCATACCACTAGCATGGATAACCTTTCCACCATTCATATATATACCCACGTGGATAATCCTACCCTCTGCATTGTCAAAGAATAGCAAATCATCCTCTTGAGCAGCAGAAATATCAGCTACTGCAACACCCTGCATCACCTGCTGAGAAGCATCTCTTGGCAAATCTTTGCCACACACCTTATACACCACCTGAACAAATCCCGAACAATCGACACCCATAAATGTTTTGCCACCCCACAAATATGGAGTTCCCAACCACTTACGAGCCACTGCCATCACTCCACCGACAGCTGCCATTGCTCCAAACTCATTAGCATAACTCCTAGGCAACCTACTACCCATAGGCAACACCAGCTGCCTACCACAATAGTCCACAGCAGCACACAATTCTGGCACCACAACACACCATTCTCTTACATCCGCCCATTCTGCTTCTGCTAACAACACTATCTGCTTATTATCCACCCAACCACTATAGCCATCTACATCTGTAGTTATATAAGTCCACTTCTCTCCTACTTCATTAATTATAAAGCTGTCGCCAAACAACAGCTGATTCACCATCTCGCTCCTATCACTAGCACTAGCTCTCATAGGCACTGCAGCCAATGCACAATAACCATATTTCATCATTCTATCTTTTGTCTTTTTCTGTTCAAGAATATATTATGCCAAATATTTAGGCAACTTCAAAAAATTGCTTTGCAAGTGATTTACGGAATTTTCTTGAGAAGATTTCTACTTTCTTTTGACCCATCATAGCGGGCTATGCGACCCCAAAAGAAATAGAAAGATTCCAAGAAAAAACGTAAACGTTGCGATTAAGCGAGTAAAGAGCAATGCCTAAGCATTAGCTATTTCGAGCGATAGCAACATCGACGAAGTCAACCACGCAAAAGTTTCAAAGAACACTCTTTGGTTTATCCGAAACGTGGAATTTTTAGAAGTTGCCTTTAATTATTAATCAGATCTTCCCTTGCTCTATGGACCTAACAACACGGTCTATAAGATTATCTTTCTTATTATTCACCGGGTCGAACTCTGCTTTCAAATCATAACCAAAAAGTTTGGCAAAAGTCTGATAGAAGAAAGCTCTAAAACTACCCCTCAACTCTTGCACAAGGGTGTAGGACGAGCTGCCAGTCTCCCTATCCACTAGTTTTATAAGCAAATGTCCCTGACTTATAGTTAGGTTTTTCAGCTGTGCAGCATATTCTTTTTCTATCTCCATCTCAGCAGCTTTCATAAATTTTTTACGTTCACTTTTGCTCATTGTAAGCATTCTGTTGTTCAAGTCTAGCAGTTTGTTTTTTGCCAGCTTAGCGTATGGCAACACAATCTTTATATTACGAATAAGTTTTTTATTCTTCCTTATTTCTTCGGGCGAAAGCAGATTAGCAGGAGCCACAATCTTCACCTCCTTCAACATCACTTTGGGAATGGTGTCGTTGTCTACTACGGTGCCATACATAACAATCCTCCGAGGCTTCAACAGCTGAGCCTCAGCATTTTCAGTACCCAACAGCAATAAATACACCAAAAGCCAAAAACCTGCTACCGCCTGCATTATTTTGTATGTTTTCATCGTTTTTTTTGCAGTTCTTTGCCCTCAACACTAGTAGTAGTATGAGGCACCAATTTCAACCTTTCTTTGGGAATCAGCTTACCTGTAGCTTTGCACACACCGTAGGTCTTATTCTCTATCCTCACCAATGCAGCCTTCAAATCCTGAATAAATTTACGCTGACGTGCAGCCAACTTTTCATTCTCCTCTTTTGCAAGAACATTACTACTCTCCTCGCCATAAAGTTTAAAGCTAGGTGCTGTGTCGCTTATATCATTCTCATTAGCAACACTCTGTCGTAAAACTCTCAAATTCTCTTCGGCTTTTTCCAGCTTCTGAAGAATTATCTGCTTAAATTCATTAAGCTCTTCTGCCGAATAGCAATTCTTTTTGCTATCTTCGTTTGACTTGCTTTCCATAATCAATCCGTTTTTAATCAGTTTGATATTCCGTCGGTGTACACACACTAAAACGGCTTCTCAATCTTTTTTATCTTTATAACGCAAAAAAACTTTTCAGCGTATATCAACACACAAATTTTTATGGAATATAAAAATAGAGGTAAAAAACTCCCAATCGCAAATACAAGAAAACACTAAAAAATCAACCATACTACACTGTAAAATTTGAGACAATAGTAAACAAAAATGAATAAAAAAGTTACCGATTCCAAATATATAAACCAATATATCTAGAGTTGTAAATATGTGGTTTCAATATCGTAATCTTCATATTTAACATCTGCAAATATGGTAGTTTTGAAAATAGTATATATACACTTTCAAAAAAACATATATATGTTATCACATTATCCCATATATGATAATTCAATAACATATATATCTTATTACATTATCAATATATGGTAAATTTATGGAGATATTTTAATATACAAAAGACTATTAATCATTAAATTCTAAACCATTTACCGTTAAACGAACATCCATTTATCGTTAAAAAGAGTTTGCGTTAAGCACCTAACGCTCGATAGTTTTCCCCGATAGAATAAGTTTATTTCCTCAATAATGGTTTTTCCTTTTCTCCATAAAAGTAAAACTAATTTATAAAAGCAAAGATAAACAAGATTTAGTACTGCTTACTCCTAGTTATTATTATTCCTCTTCGGTATTCAAAAATTCTTTTTCTTTTCTAAGATTGTCTAATACAATCCCATTATACGAAAAATACTTAGAACCTTGATATGCACCCGATGTATTACGCTTATCTTCTGGCATAAATGTACCTACAAAAGGTGATAGTTTATAAATACGTCCTTCATACTCTACACTATCATCTGTAGCTACTTTTACAACAATACCTGTTGGAATAAATGTAATATATTCACCAATCTTAATACCACACATTGAGAATTTAAAACGCGAACGTTTCATTTCTCGCTTTTTCAATTCATTTAATTCATTCTCATAAATAGGTTTATTATTCTCATAAAGCACAACCTCCGCATCGTCTATTGTCATTGCAATATCACGAAAAATATCAAGTGCTATCTGTGGTGCAATATTAAAAAACTCACGATTTTGACGAATACGCAAGTCTGTTAAACGATCGATAGTTTTATGTACTAATTTTTCGACCTCATCATATTTTATAGTTTTTATAGTTGCATATATTTCAAATGGCAAAGGAACTGCTGTATTGTCAAGTTCCTTACTTCGCACATCTACAGGCCGTGAACTCTTACCAATCTTTACCCAATCCTCTCTAAAACTTGGATTAATTAATATATAAACATAACCAGGCTCTTTACTACTCATCATTCTATTTTTTTAAATCCAATAAATATTTTTAGTCCTCTCAATTCTTTTTCAATTTCAATAAATGACTACTCATTATTTGAAATTAGTTCTGCAAACAAAGCATTAACTCCTAGCCACCAATACTTGGTCTTTTCGCATTCCATTTTTGCATAGACAGGCGAAGAATAAACCATATTTATAGCCGATGCCATATCAGATGCCTTTCCATTTCGTAGTAAGCGATCGGCCAACTGTGCAACTTTGTTTGGAAGCAGTAAATGTACGTTATCTTGTGTTATTTTAGTACGTTTCATCTTATTATCTCCTTGTTACCTATATATTCAAGTGTTTCTAATGAGTTCTCTGTATGGAATAATAATTGGTCGACCAACTTATATGTTTTCAACCTGCGAATAAGTTCACGTTTGGAGATAATTCCTGCCTCATATAGATTAAAACTAAGGTATACATTATCGTTGGCAACCGGTCCTACAACAATATCGTAATTGTGATTATATCCTTGTATTGTACGATTAGCATGTACGAAATTTACCCAAGCCTCATTTGCCGACTGAAATCTACGAGTATTCAAACCTTTCTTCGAAGAATATTCATATATATTAATATACCCTTTTGAAGTATTATTCTGTTCCATTCGCAACTTAACCCAACGTTGAGCTTGTTGCAAGCTGGATGTTGTGTAGAACCCTGAACCGAAATCCAACGGGCGATTAGCTTCGAGTATTTGTGGTTGCTCTACTATTTCAAGACTTCCGTGATAAATAATCATTTTAATGGTATTTTAAATATTCATCAATCTCGTTTAATATAGTCTGTTCTCCTTGCGTATGCAATACTTCGTAATGTTCAAATAAAAATGAAATAACTCCTTTTCGTTGAAACATCTGCTCCACATCGTACCCCCTACTATTTGTTGCTATCTTATATTGTTCAATACAAAAAGAAACAAATTCCAACTTTGCCTGCTGTTTATTATCAGTCATTTTCCTACTATATTAGAAAATATGGAGGCCTTTCGACCTCCATATTTCAGCTTATTATGTTGAGTTTTATTTACCTTCGCTCAATTTTTTGTAGCCATTGTAACGCCACTCAGCATTCTTTTGAGTAGCTTCGAACAATTGTTCAGCTTCTTCTGGGAATGTTTTCATCAACGAGTTGTAACGAACTTCTCCCATAATGAATTCGCGGAACTTGCTCCAATCTGGTTCTTTGCTATCCAAGTGGAAACCGTTTTGACCTGCTTCTTCTTCAGCTGGGTTGAAGTGCCACAAGTGCCAGTAACCGCAATCTACAGCCATCTTTTCTTCGTTTTGTGTACGTCC